>SVDT01000104.1 GCA_015057775.1 Paenibacillaceae bacterium
TGACGTCCACCTTCATCTTTTGTCAGAACGTAAACCTGAGCTGTAAATTTCTTATGGCATTTTACAGAACCTGGTTTAACAAGACACTGTCCTCTTTCGATTTCAGTTCTCTGAACACCACGAAGTAATGCACCGATGTTATCACCAGCCTGAGCTTCGTCAAGTAACTTACGGAACATCTCGATACCAGTTACAACAACTTTACGTGTTTCTTCATGGATACCGATGATTTCAACTTCGTCAGATACATGTAATGTACCACGCTCTACTCTACCAGTAGCAACAGTACCACGACCTGTGATTGAGAAAACGTCCTCGATAGGCATTAAGAATGGCTTATCTGTTTCACGAACTGGATCTGGAACCCAGCTGTCAACTGCTGCCATTAATTCAAGAACTTTATCGCCCCAAACGCTTGAAGGATCTTCAAGAGCCTTTAAAGCAGAACCCTGGATGATTGGTGTATCATCGCCTGGGAATTCATACTCGTTTAACAGCTCACGGATTTCCATGTCTACTAACTCAAGTAACTCAGCATCGTCAACCATATCACATTTGTTCATGAATACAACGATGTAAGGAACGCCTACCTGACGAGCAAGAAGGATGTGCTCTCTTGTCTGAGCCATAACACCATCGGTAGCAGCTACAACTAAGATAGCGCCATCCATCTGAGCTGCACCAGTGATCATGTTCTTAACGTAGTCAGCATGTCCTGGGCAGTCAACGTGTGCATAGTGTCTCTTCTCTGTCTCATACTCAACGTGAGAAGTAGAGATAGTGATTCCACGCTCTCTCTCTTCTGGAGCCTTATCGATGTTCTCGAAAGCTACTGCCTGTCCAGTACCTAATCTCTCATGAAGTGTCTTTGTGATAGCAGCTGTTAAAGTTGTTTTACCGTGGTCAACGTGACCGATGGTACCGATGTTACAATGGGTTTTGTTTCTTTCAAACTTAGCTTTAGCCATTTTATAACGTCCTCCTTAATTTATGCTCATTTAGAGCTATCATTTTATGTTAGGCTGTTTTTTATTATATGCTATTTGTGCACTATTTTCAAGCCTATTTGAGGGATTCCGGGCGGACTTCACAGCCCGGAATCCAGTGGAACCTGTTAGGAATTATTTGCCCTTTTTCTCTGTAAGAACTTTTTCCTGGATATTCTTCGGTACCTGCTCATAGTGCTCAAAGAACATAGAGAATTTACCACGACCCTGTGTTCTGGATCGTAAATCTGTAGAATAACCAAACATCTCGGAAAGCGGAACGTATGCTTTGATCATCTTACCGCCGCCGATATCTTCCATACCTTCGATACGGCCACGACGGGAGTTGATATCACCGATAACGTCGCCCATGTAATCTTCCGGCATAGTTACTTCCACTTTCATGATCGGTTCAAGAAGAATGGAACCACCCTTGTTCATCGCATCCTTAAATGCCATAGAACCGGCAATGTGGAATGCCATTTCACTGGAATCGACTTCATGGTAAGAACCGTCGTATACAGTAGCTTTAACACCTACTACAGGGAATCCGCCAAGAATACCAGCTTTGGTTGCTTCCTCAATACCTTCCCCAACTGCAGGAATGTACTCTTTCGGAATAGAACCGCCGACAACAGCTGATTCGAACTTGAACAGTTCTTCGCCGTTGGCATCCATAGGCTCAAAGCGAACCTTACAGTGACCATACTGACCACGTCCACCAGACTGTTTTGCATACTTGCTGTCAACATCAACTGGCTTTGTAAAGGTTTCTTTGTAAGCAACCTGAGGAGCACCTACGTTTGCTTCTACGTTAAACTCACGAAGCAGACGGTCAACGATGATCTCAAGGTGAAGCTCACCCATACCGGAGATGATAACCTGACCAGTTTCCTGGTTGGTCTTCGCACGGAATGTAGGATCTTCTTCAGCAAGCTTTGCCAAAGCTTCGCCCATCTTGCCCTGACCAGCTTTGGTCTTTGGCTCGATTGCGATATCGATAACTGGCTCTGGGAATTCCATGGATTCAAGAATTACCGGATGCTGTTCATCACAGATGGTATCACCAGTTGTGGTAAATTTAAAACCAACAGCTGCTGCGATATCACCAGAATATACTTTTTCTAACTCGCTTCTCTTGTTAGCATGCATCTGAAGGATACGTCCAACACGCTCTTTTTTGCCTTTTGTTGCATTCAGTACATAAGAACCGGAATTCATAACACCGGAATATACACGGAAGAACGCAAGCTTTCCAACGAACGGGTCAGTCATGATCTTAAATGCAAGTGCTGAGAACGGTTCTTCATCAGAAGAATGACGTTCAATTTCATTGCCATCCATATCAACACCCTTAATAGAAGGAATGTCTGTAGGAGCTGGCATAAATTCAAGAATTGCATCAAGGAGTCTCTGAACGCCTTTGTTTCTGTATGCGCTTCCGCAGCATACAGGAATGGCTCTACAGTCACAGGTTGCAGCTCTTAAACCTTTCTTTAACTCTTCAGTAGAAGGCTCTTCACCCTCTAAGAACTGCATCATCAGATCATCGTCTAATTCGCAGATCTTCTCTACTAACTCTCCATGGTAAAGCTCAGCATCGTCTTTCATATCCTCAGGGATATCAGTAACGGTGATGTCATCACCCTTGTCATCGTTGTAGATATAAGCTTTCATCTCAAACAGATCGATAATTCCTTTGAATTCATCTTCTGCTCCGATAGGAAGCTGGATGCAGATTGCATTCTTACCAAGACGAGTCTTGATCTGCTCTACTGCACCGAAAAAGTTTGCACCCATGATATCCATCTTGTTGATGAATGCCATACGGGGTACGTTGTAGGTATCAGCCTGACGCCATACGTTCTCGGACTGTGGTTCAACACCGCCCTTAGCGCAGAATACGCCAACTGCACCGTCAAGCACTCGAAGGGAGCGCTCAACCTCAACAGTAAAGTCAACGTGTCCTGGAGTATCAATGATATTGATACGATGCTCTAACGCACCTGGTTTAACCTTGGTGTTCTCATGCATGGTCCAGTGGCATGTTGTAGCTGCTGAAGTAATTGTGATACCTCTTTCCTGTTCCTGCTCCATCCAGTCCATGGTTGCAGTACCTTCATGAGTATCACCGATTTTGTAGTTTACACCAGTATAATAGAGGATACGCTCGGTTAATGTAGTCTTACCTGCATCAATATGGGCCATAATACCAATATTTCTGGTTCTTTCCAATGGATATTCTCTTCCAGCCAAAGCTTTTTCCTCCTATTAGAATCTGTAGTGAGCAAATGCCTTGTTTGCTTCAGCCATCTTGTGCATATCTTCTTTCTTCTTTACAGCTGCACCGGTGTTGTTAGCAGCATCAAGGAGCTCATTTGCCAGTCTCTCTTCCTGAGTCTTCTCTCCTCTTTTACGTGAGTAAAGAGTAATCCATCTCAGGGCCAATGCCTGTCTTCTTTCTGGTTTAACTTCGATCGGTACCTGATAAGTAGCTCCACCGATACGTTTTGCCTTTACCTCAAGTACAGGCATAATGTTGTTCATCGCTTCTTCGAAGACTTCAACGGCTGGTTTGCCGGCTTTTGCTTCGATACGGCCGAATGCACCGTATACGATCTTCTGAGCAACACCTCTTTTACCATCTAACATAATGTTGTTAATTAACTTAGTAACAACCTTGTTATTGTAAAGCGGGTCTGCTAATACGTCTCTTTTTTGAGTATGTCCTTTACGTGGCACGTTACTTCCCTCCTTAATATCGCCGTCTTTTCATACGAATAAACAGCTATTCATTAGATCCTCGGTACTCACAAACATTGAAGTTGCGTTCGCGCTCGGTTTCTATCTATATAATCCTGCAACCTACAGGTTCAATATCTAAAGTCCGGCACTAGAATTTCAAATGTGTGGTATTAATTATTTTTTCTCTTTAGGTCTCTTAGCACCGTATTTGGAACGAGCCTGTCTTCTGTTCGCTACTCCTGCAGTATCCAGTGTACCTCTAACGATATGATATCTGGTACCTGGTAAATCTTTTACTCTACCGCCGCGAATTAAAACAACGCTATGCTCCTGAAGGTTGTGACCCTCACCTGGGATGTAGCTTGTTACTTCGATTCCGTTTGAAAGACGAACTCTGGCGATCTTTCTGAGAGCAGAGTTAGGTTTCTTAGGGGTTGCAGTTTTAACTGCTGTACAAACGCCTCTCTTCTGAGGAGCAGAAATGTCAGTCGCCTTCTTCTGTAAAGAGTTGTAACCCTTCTGCAGAGCTGGTGCTGTGGATTTCTTAACGCCTGTTTGTCTGCCCTTTCTTACTAACTGATTAAATGTTGGCATTCCATTCACCTCCTGTGATATTGTCTGTGGTTGCTGTCATCTTCAGCTTAATTTACGCACAAAAACATGACGCGTTTATGCACGCCTAATTATTATATACATATTGTTTTTTTTTGTCAAGGTTTTATTTTTTAGATATAATTGCAAAAAAATGGACTGCTGTAATGATATTTTACGGCAGTCCAATTTTTTTTATTTTGTAATTATTTTAATTCTTTCAGCTTTTCGTTAATCAGACCATCCATTTCTTCGGTATACTGATCAACTGTCAGCTTACCTGCAAGAACTTCCACCAGCTTGTCGCGAAGATCGCCCTGAACTGCTCCGGTCAAAGCCTGATACCCCCACTCTGATCCGGGACGTGATGAGGTTGCAGCCAGTTCCTTTGAGAAGATATTAAAATATTCTTTTCCAAAGGCATAGTTTAGACTCTCATTTCCTTTTACCTGAGATAAGTAGCTGTTCTCTTCACAGTACTTTGCATTGTTCTCAGCCTTAGAGATCCATTCAATGAATTCTGCTGCTTCCTTTTCCACTCCGGTGTTCTGGAATGCAGCCAGATACTTTCCTCCAGGTACGGAAGAACGCATTGCTTCTTTAGGAAGATAGGTTACACCCCAGTCAAAGTCAGTGATCTGATCTTTGTAATTGGCGATCATCCAGCTTCCGGAAAAATGCATTGCCACCTGACCGGTACGGAATAAGTTGTTTGGATTTTCTGATCCAAGCCATACAGAGGATGGAACGATTTCCTCGTCATGAAGATCTTTAAAAAATTGTATGGCATGCTTATTTTCTTCAGTATTAAAATCCGAAGCATTGAGGTCCTTATTTAAAAGACCGCCTCCTGCCTGGTAAAGAAGGGTTGTAAACCGCTGCGGGGATTTATCATATACCAGACCGTATTTGCAGCCGCCTTTTTCCATTACGGTTTTCATGGCTGTCTTCCACTCATCCCATGTCCAGATCTCATCCTCAGACTGGGGTACAGCAACACCGGCCTTCTCAAAAGCTGTTTTATTATAAATAAGTCCGTTAGCAGTTACATCCATAGGCGCAGCCAGCACCTTATCATCAAATACAAATTTCAAGCCTTCTCCGAAGCTGTTTACAAATTCATCTTTGTTTGATACGTATTGCCCCAGATCAACCAGCTGGTTCTGAAACGGTCCTAAATTGGTGAGTCTGGCAATCGCCGGAGCTTCCTTACCATTAATCATGTTCTTAATCTTGCTTTCCAGATCTGAGTAAGGAACTTCAATCAGCTCGATTTTGATGTCTGGATGCTCTTTCATATACGCATCTGCCAGCTTCATGAAAGATTCGCCTTCCTTGTTGTCGCTGAACCAGACTACTTCAAGTTTTTTCTCCTTGCTCTCCGCTTTTCCCCCACCAGAACAACCGGTTAAGGTTCCAAGCGCCAATGCCCCCATAAGCAGCCATGATACCATTTTTTTCATAAAATACCTCTCCTTTGTGATTTAGTACATTCATTTTAACATTTGCGGCAATACAAAAACCTCATATTTCAGACATGAAATCATTCTTTTTTGCTCTCTTTTGACTGTGCGTATTTTTTTGGTGTAATTCCTGTCATTTTCTTAAATACTGAAATGAAATGGCTGTCACTATTATAGGAAAGTGCCAGCGCAACATCGGTAACAGAGTGCCCTTCCTTTAACAGAGCCTTTGCTGCAATGATCTTCTGGTTTGCCACATACTGAGTCAGGGAAAAGCCCGTCTCCTTTTTAAAGTAGTGGCTCAAATAATAGCGGTTCATATAAAACCGGCTGGAAATCTCATTTAAATCCAGTCGTTCTTCCACATGAGATGCAATATACTTCTTTAACTGTTCAATTCTCTCTCGGTAAAGAACAGGATCTTTAAATTCCTCTTCCTGTTTTTCTACAAATTCCTGAGCTGGCTTGTTTTTCTCCCTTTCCATAAAAAACTGGTACATTTCATTAATGGATGCAATCAGCTCCAGTATGGAAAGCTTGATCCTCACCGTTGATTCAGCCCTGTCTCTGTTCTGGGAATGAATGCTCTGCTCTATTTTTTCAAACAGTTTTTCTACTTTCTGAAGATTCTCCCCACACAGATGAAGACGATGCAGAAATGGATCAGGCCGGTTCTCAAAAAAGCGGGAGAAGTCGTAATGAAACACCTCTGCCATCTGGCTTAACAGCTCCGGCTCAAACATGAGGACATACCTGTAATAGGTTTTCCCCGCAGCACCGCTGGTGCGGTGATACTCCTTGTTGTTAATAAGAAATAAATCTCCCGATCTTACATGATACGTGCGGTTTCCAACTTCCATCAATGCTCCGTCTGTAAGAAACAGAATAATTTCATACTGGTTGTGAAAGTGAAACCCCTGCATGGCCCAATTTTCAGAGCCTCCATGAAAATAATACAATGAGTCAAATTCTTCAAAAAAAACCCGTTCTTTCATCTCCACAACCAGTCCCTTCTAATGCCAAGCAGTATTCATAGCCTCTTGCAGCACCAGTATTACAAGTGCCTGTCCATAGGTCATCGGACAGCACGGGATTGTCTTATAAAATTCTCCGTTAAGTCCGATCGGCGTTCCATAGGAAACATTTTTAACAGTACCATCTTCATCAATATAATTTAAAAGATTTTTCATTCCCAGCTGGATCAGCTCATGAAAATCTTCTTTCTTTAATATTCCAAGGCGCACCCCTTTCATAATTCCATACAGGAATGCAGCGCTGCAGGATATCTCTATATAGGAAGAATCATCATCTATAATGGTATGCCATAAGCCGGTTTTTGGATCTGCATATTGTTTCAGCGCATCTACCTGATTTTTATAAACACTTAAGAAATACCGCTTCAGGCCTTCATCCATATTAATATCTTCTAAAAGCTCCATGATCACTATCGTGTACCAGCAGTTTCCTCTTCCCCATAAAACTTTACCGTAGTTATCGTTTCTTTTAAAGTTAAAACCGTGGTAAAACAGTCCCTCTTCTTTATTTAATAAGTATTTAATATGAGAAAGGATCTGATAATTTGCCTCATCATAATAATCTTTCCGGTCAAGAAGCTTACCAGCTCTTGCCAGAAACAGCACTGCCATAAACAGTGTATCAATGAGAATCTCATCATCATTGGCACTTCCCGTTATCATATGCTGAAAGCAGCCATCTCCTGTGCGGATCAGCTTTTGATCTTTCATGATCCAATCGGCCCAGTCTTTGATAAACTCCAGATATTCTGGTTTGCCCGTTCTTTCATATAGATAAGTAAGGGTGAGCATGGGAGACGTCGTATTCACATTCCGCTCCAGAATCCCCTCCCTGATCCGGTTATCATACCAGTCAATGATGGAGTCGAGAATCTCCTGCCTACCGCTAAGCTCATAATACTTATAAAGACCAAATATTCCCACTCCCTGGGGCCACTCCCAACAATTAAAATCAATCAGGCTGATGGGGTACACTTCTTTCATGCCATTATTTTTTAAAACCATCATTTTCTCTGATACCAGATTTAACTTCTCTTCTAATGTCCTTAAATCTATCACGTCGTCTTTTTCCTCCATCTGATTGTGCCTTCTACTGTCTGCGGATAATGGTATACAGTTTCCCCGTTGACCTTTAATATGGTTTCTTTCTCAAGAAGATACTCTGTCCCATTTTCATCTGTAACAGAAGTGCTGGTTCCGTCCATGGTGATGGCGAGTTTTTTGAAAGCCGAAAAAATATCATCAAGACTTTGGTCTTCTCCTAAGCTTCCTACCCTCACAACCCATACATTGTCTCTTCCCTGGCTGATAAATTCCCGGAACTGATTGGGGCCGTGTTCCTGTATGGTAAGTCCCTGAAGGGCTTTTACTGCAATATAGGCCCCATCCTTTTCCAACACCAGAACGCCATCTTCTCCTTTATAACGGGAAAATGCACTGATTGGAATGTAAGCATGAGTATACCCAATTCTCTCTTCTTCCTCAATATGAAATCTCAAAACTGCTGTATTTTCAAATTGAGCCCCAAGGGGAAGTACCCCGTTACCTGCCCAGAAATTGGGTCTGCCGCTTCCATATGGAAACGCTTCTCCCGGGTGATTGATAAACACCTGAGCCGTCTCATCAATTGTTGCCTGTAAGATATGCTCCTGATATCCTTTCTCAAATGGCTTAAAGCCTACCGCAGTGGACAAAAGCGCACGGTTATTTTTGTAAAGATAAAGGTTGACGTGATTTTCAAATCCCTGGGTATTTTCAAAGATCAGTTCTTCTTCTTCGTCTATTACCCCATACTTTTTATACTCCATTGGAGGTTCATAATTCCCAAGAATGAGAGAAATGTATCCAATACAGGCTCTGTTTAAATATCCAGCATTATAAGCTACATAAAGCAGGGAGGTGGTACCCGCATTGTAATTCCCCTTCATCTCCTTTTCATAACTCCGGCCAAAGCTGGTCATTACGGCCCCCTTATGGGCGTTGACTGTCAGAGAGTAGAATATCATATCCAGTGCCTTTTGCGCTTTTTTATGGAGTGGATTATCCTCCTCCGTCAAATTATAAAGGGTACCGATTCCAAGCACATCGACTGGAATATAGGCGTTGGAATTCCATTCTGTAATAAATTCCCTGAAAAAGTCGTCAAACCATTGATGCAGCAGCTCTTCTCCTCTTGCCTTTACCTCTGCCCCCGTTCTGCCACTGTTGGTAAAAATCCGGTCAGGCAGGTAGGTTCCTGTCAGATACTGACAGCAATGAAAAAGAAGTGCATGATTTTCGCTGAAAAACCACATCACATCGTCCCCAGGTTCATCTATCCAGTATCTGTACTGAACCATGGTTTCTTCCAGAGCCTTCTTTAATGTGTCAGAAATACGGCTTGGGAACATCCGGTAAATGTAAATCATAATGATAAAATGAAAATCAGAACAGTCTTTTCTGCTTCTCACACCTTCCAGCTCTTCCATCAGAATCGCTTCTGCCCGCTGGCAATTCTGATTCATATAAAGCAGGGCTGCGGCTTTATATGTATTGTCAGGAGCAAAACGGATTACAGCATCCATTGCCAGTTTTTTGCGGATGCTGCTGTCTTCATTCCCGCTTAAGAGGAATTCTTCCCGCACCAGCTGATTCCCGATTTTCCTCTTTATAGAGATTCCCTGATAGGTAAGTACAACAGTAAAATAATAATATCCTGGTGAAATGTCATCAGTATGGAACAGCTCCAGCCCTTTTTGTAAAGGCTCCATGGTATATTTTCTGGTTTTTATAAGCTTCCATGATTGTTCCATTTTTTCTATAAATTCACCGGGAGTTATGATGACCTCCAGGTCAAGGTTGGTATCAAACGGATTGCTAAGATTCATTTTTACAGTTTCACTGATATACGCCTCTTTATCAAAGCTCATTCCGTTTAACATCTGCTCCATTTTTGTTAAAACGCCTTCATTTACATCTTCTTTCACTGGAATTAGTATCTTTAAATCAGCTCCTCCCAGACGCTTCATTCGGAAATAGTAATCCGTATCCCGCTCTGCCAGATCATCAAGACACACCACCAGTGAATTTACCCCTTTTGAAAGAGGAATGGAAACCGTTGTTTTTTTTACCAGATTTCTGGTAAATGGTGTGAAGTCACAGATCAGCTGTTCATTTGACCAGACTGTTAACCCGCCGCAGGTCTCCAGCTCAAAATCTATGGTGTTTGCTACATCAGACCAGAGCGTGGTAAAGCCATACATTCTTAAATAAGTAGGACGGTAATAAAAGCCTGATGCATCGATTCCCGGATTGCCAAATGGGAAATATTGTTTTAACTTATTGCTCTCTGACAGCTCTGTAAAATCAGGATAATCGGGAACTTCCCGTCTCCGTTCCTCTAAAAATTCTTTCCTGCATGGATTCTCATGAATGGCAAATCCTTTCTTCAGCCATTCATTTACTCTTCCGCTTAAGGTAGATCTGGTAAATTCCCGGACCTGGGTATGAACCTCGCTTATGAGGAAGCGGTTTACAAATCCTTCCGCAAACAGCGGATATTCCAAGTACTTCATGCTCTCTTTCCTCCCATTTACTCTTTTACTCCTCCGGATGTCATGCCGCCTATGATATGGCTCTGCAGTGTTACGAACACTATGATCACCGGAATCATGGATATAACCGACATGGCCAGAAGGCTGTTCCAGTCAACTGAATATTCACCGGAGTAATTTGCAAGCGCAAGCTGTATGGTGTAACGTTCTTTGCTGTTAATCACCAGCTTGGGCCAAAGGTAATCATTCCATCTCCACATAAAGGAGAAAATACAAAGCACTGAGATAACCGGTTTTGCCAGAGGAAGCATAATCCGCATTAAAATGCTGGTTTCCGACGCTCCGTCAATTCTGGCCGCTTCCATATAGGCATCTGGAATTCCTACGTAATACTGTCTTACCAAAAATACGGCAGTTGGGGATGCTACAGCTGGAATAATCAGCCCCCATAAGCTGTTGTAAAGACCGGTTGCTACGATAACCTTAAAAATGGGAATCATGATGACCTCCAGCGGAATCATCAGCGTTGCCAGTACAATACCAAATAAAATTTTATCTCCTTTAAATCGGTATTTGGCAAAGGCGTAGCCTGACATTACATTTACCACTATGGTAAGGAACGTGGCTGTAACACTGGTAAATACGGTATTGAAGAAATAAATTCCGAAATGCCCTTCTTCCAATGCCTTCTGGTAATTGGAGAAGGAAGGGTTTTTCCCAATCAGGCTTGGCGGCCAGGAAAACAGTTCTCCTGTACTTTTAAAGGAGGAACCAATCACCCAGAGAATGGGGATGAGGAATAAAAAGGTCAGAATCAGCAAAATTGCCCATGTCACTCCGTTTAAGAAATATTTCCTGTCCTTAGTCTGCATCCTGTTCACCTCCTTTATTTATCTTAAACTGTATCACTGTAAACATTGCCAGCAGCACGAACAGGATCATGGTCATCGCACTGGCATAACCCATCTGATTTTTTTCAAATCCCGTTTCCTGAATCGTCTGAACCATAAACTTAGTGGCACCTGCAGGTCCGCCCTGGGTCAGAGCATATACCAGCGGATATGTTTTTATGATAGTCACAGTGGATAAAACCAGAACCAGAAGGCTGGTTGGTTTTAGAAGCGGCAGGGTGATGTAGCGAAACTGATGGTAGAAACCTGCACCATCGATACGTGCCGCCTCATAATAAGTTTCAGAGATGGCCTTAATTCCTGATATGAACATGACCATGTAATAACCGGACATACTCCATGCAGTCACAAAGATTACCACCCCCATGGAATAATTCTGATCCGTCAGCCATTTAACAGGGGAGTGTCCCATCACAGTGAGAAGATAATTAATGACGCCGAATTCTTCTCCCAGAAGGAACCTCCAGGTCAGTCCTACTATAATACTGGAAATCATGGTAGGCCAGTAGAAAACAGCCCGGAAGAAATCATTTCCTTTTCTGGCCCCTGACAATAACAAGGCCAGACCCATGGCCGATACATAAACAAGTGGAACCGAAACCCCGGTAAAGAAAATGGTACGGAGAAACGAATTCCAGAATCCCCTGTCGGAAAACAGCTTAATATAATTTTGAATCCCCACAAATATCTGAGGATTGATACCGTCCCACTTTGTCAGTGATATCCACAACCCATTTACTGCTGGAAAGAACAAAAACAGGCCGAATATAATTAAAGTAGGAGCAAGCAGCAGATAAGGGAATACATTCCGCTCAAACTTCCTCATTGTTTTACCTCCTTTTTTTATGATTATAGCATTAAAAAAAAGAGAAAAATCAAGTTTAATTATGCAAATATTATAGAATATTGTCATTTATACAAAAAACGCCCTGACAGGAAAACCGGTCAGGGCATCTTCATACTTATTCTTCTATTTCACCTTCACTTATGGCTAAAATCTCTTCTGCATCATCAAAATTGTCATCAGATAACAAAATCTCATCATCATCAGTTAAAAGGATCTCATCACTTTCTTCACAAGCAGCATCTGTGCTTAAGTTAATGGTGCGGTAACGTTTCATACCTGTACCGGCAGGAATCGGCTTACCGATGATAACATTCTCTTTTAATCCGATTAAATGATCCACTTTACCGTTAATGGCAGCTTCAGTCAAAACCTTAGTAGTCTCCTGGAAGGAAGCAGCTGACAGGAATGAATCGGTAGCCAGAGATGCCTTGGTAATACCAAGCATTACCTGCTTTCCGTCTGCCGGCTCTTTGCCTTCGGCAAGAAGGCCATCATTTAAATCATTATAGTCAAGAACGTCCATAGAAGTTCCTGGAAGGACATCGCTGTCTCCGCTTTCTTCTATTTTGATCTTCTTAAGCATCTGTCTTACGATCATCTCAACGTGCTTATCATTGATCTCAACACCCTGCAGACGGTATACACGCTGTACTTCCTGGATCATATAATCCTGTACGGCACGAACGCCCTTAATCTTTAAGATGTCATGAGGATTTACACTACCTTCAGTCAGCTCATCGCCAGCTTCCAGTACCTGACCATCCTGCACCTTGATTCTGGAACCATAAGGAATCAGATAAGTCTTTGAATTTCCTGTTTCGTTCTCAGTAATGATAATTTCACGTTTCTTTTTCGTATCTTTAATGGCAACTACACCTGGGAATTCTGCAATGATTGCAAGACCCTTCGGCTTACGTG
>SVDT01000105.1 GCA_015057775.1 Paenibacillaceae bacterium
CCTAAGCCCACACAGGCCCGTTCTGGATCAGCTACCAAAATGGTCAGCCCAGGCTCCATGCAAAACTGTATCGGACGTTTTACCTATATATGGATGAGTAACGGTCAGGAGTTCTGGTTCTTTCCGATTCAGATCTGGCGTGACAGCGTGTCAGGCTTCCGCTGGGACAGACGATTTGGCTGGTCATACACAGGAATATCGTTAAACCGGATTGATATGTTTACCTGCTCCTGGTAGAGATAGCTCAGCCAGACCGTTAAACGATAACAATTCAGAAAGGTGATGTGGTAATATGGATCATTATTCATGCCGTTACGATACGTGCATATTACCTAAAAAAGCAGATGTACCAATCGAACTCTATAAATCGCTGCAAGGAAAATATTTTATCGGCTACGCAGATAACTTGTCTTTTGGTAATAATACCAGTGCCTGGGCCAGGTTATATAATCCCAGCCGTTCACAGGTAAACTTATATGTAAATGTATGGACTGTTACAGATATTTCAGTAGCTCCTTACCGCGCTCAATTTTGGTTCAATGCAACTCCACCTGGTACGCCGATGGATTCAGATTTGGTAACGCCCACCAATACTGCTATTGTTCCTTTGCCCGAACCAATAATTAAGTTACAATATGCATCCAATGTGGAAGGCGACCCAACGGGAGGCGTAAAAGCATTTGTTCGCAGAGCTCAACCGGAAACAACTCTGGTAGAGAGTGAAAATGGCAAACTGATATTCCCGCCGGGAGGTTCTTTATTAATATTCCTCTCTACGCCAGAATCTCCAACCTCTTTAGCCTCTGGCAGAATAGCCTTTGGCTGGTGGGAAGAAAGCATTTATGATTCGTGTATCGTATGACCGGATTACCAGTGAAAGGAAGCAAAGATATCACTTTTGCTTCCTTTCATCATTAAAATAACAAAAAACCCCGTAAACACGAGGTTTCCGAGGTTTGAATATGCGATTAAGCTACTTTAGATTTTGCAAGCTCAGCTAATTTTGCGAAGCCTTCTGCATCATTAACAGCCATGTCAGCTAATACTTTTCTATTTAAATCAACGCCAGCTAACTTTAATCCATGCATAAATACGCTATAGGATACGCCGTTAATACGTGCTGCTGCATTGATACGAGCAATCCATAACTGTCTGAACTGTCTCTTTCTTTCTTTTCTGCCTGCATAAGAACTTGTTAAAGCTCTCATTACGGACTGCTTTGCTACTCTATACTGTTTGGAACGAGCGCCTCTATAGCCTTTAGCCATTTTTAACACTCTGTTATGTCTTTTCTTAGCGTTCATACCGCCTTTAATTCTTGCCATCGGTCTTTCCTCCTTCTCAACTTAGAATTCTATAAATATGGTAAAATCTTTTTCATTACTTTTGCATTGGTTGCATCAGTAACAATATCTTTTCTAAGATTTCTTTTTCTCTTAGTAGATTTCTTAGTTAAGATGTGAGATTTGTAAGCTTTATTTCTTACAAGCTTTCCTGTACCTGTAACTTTGAAACGTTTTGCAGCTGATTTGCTTGTTTTTAATTTAGGCATTGTATTTTCCTCCTTGATAATGTTCTTTTAGCGTTTTGCGGTTAAAAACATAACCATGCTTCTTCCTTCCACTTTCGATGGTTTGTCAATTGTGGCGATATCGGATAACTTTTCAGCGAAATCCTCTAAAATATATCTGGACTTTGACATATGCGCCATCTCACGACCTCTGAAACGTAAGGTTACCTTAACTTTATCTCCTTTTTCGAGGAACTTCCTTGCGGCGCCCATCTTTGTATTCAAATCATTAGTGTCAATGTTGGGAGATAAGCGAACTTCTTTTATTTCGATTACCTTCTGTTTCTTTTTAGCTTCTTTTTCTTTTCTTGCCAGCTCATAACGATACTTACCGTAATCGATGATCTTGCAAACCGGTGGTTTCGCGGTAGGAGCAATTTTAACCAAATCAAGCTCTGCTTCTTTAGCCATCTGCATGGCATCTTTGGTTAACATAACCCCAAGCTTTTCTCCGTTTTCACCAATCAACAGAATTTCTTTATCTCTGATCTGTTCATTAATCATTAAATCGCTAATTGTCGTGCACCTCCATTATATTGTGTGTATTGGTCGGAATTACATTGCTGCCTTTAGGCATAAAAAAAGTAGATAGACAAACGCTATCCACCACCAAAGTCTCTACACAGTACACCTATGTATCAAAGGCTATGAACCAGGGACACTTACTCGTGCCGTGGTGAGGCGGATACCTACTTTCCTGTCTGTTGCTTTCACAACTCTAATTATAATACTACACAATTTGTGATATGTCAATGTTTTTTCATTTTAATTTGCTGCCAGAATAAATGACACCTGTCTGTCCCCTTTTTATTTACAATTACTGCATAATGCCTGTTGCGAATCCAAGAAATCAGAGATAGAATTTAGTTATAAAAAGGAAAATTGTAAAACTGCCCAGGGAGGTATTTTATTATGTGGTTTGTCTTCGCACTGCTTTCTTCTATCTTTGCTGCATTTACTTCCATACTGGCAAAGCTGGGAATGGAGGGAGTTAATTCCAATCTTGCCACTGCCATACGCACTGTTGTTGTGGTTCTTCTGGCTTGGTTCATTGTCTTTATCACAGGCTCCCAGGATGGAATCCGCCAGATCAGCTCAAAAGGCTGGCTCTTTCTTACTCTTTCTGGCTGCGCTACCGGAATTTCCTGGCTCTGCTATTACAGAGCACTGCAGCTTGGAGAAGCATCCAGAGTTGTTCCAGTGGATAAGTTCAGCATCGTATTTACTATCATTCTGGCATTTCTCATTCTCCACGAACAGATTGTATGGAAAAAGCTGATTGGTATCTTGCTGATTACCGCTGGCACATTTTTTATGATATTATAATTAATATAGAAGAAAGACAAAGACCTGCCATATTCCTGTCGGCCTGTCTTTGTCTTTTTTACCCTTATCTTGTCTTAAATGTAGCGCATTCCGTATGCTCTGAAGATCTGGCGCCATCACCGGCAATGCCAATATGCTCTGCAGAACAGTGACGCCCTTCATTGTACACACAGTTAACGGCTTCACAGTCCACTTCCAGTCTGCTCTCTGGAGTTTTGAATAAATTGTGGAAAGAACCGTCTCTGTTCTCATCAAAGCTGCCGCAGCAGGTATCAACGGTATCCTTGGCCTGAGAGCCTTCCACGATAATTGCAGATTTGCAGCAGTAATTATCAGAATTATGCAGGCAGCTGGTTACATTACAGTCCAATTTTGTCATATTTATTTCCTCCTGGAATACTTATTGAGATTTTCTTTCAGGAGGTATTATGCGCTGTGGGAGAGGAAAATATTCTCAAAGATATCTCCTCTCCCACAGAATGAAACATGATTATTTAGATTCTTCTGTTACATTAATTTTCTTAATTTCTTTTGTACGGATTTCTTTGCAGATATCGTCAATAAAGTCTGCAATCGGACGCTGTCCTTCGTCTCCGTTAAAGCGGCTGCGGACAGAAACCACGCCGTCTTCCTCTTCTTTTTGTCCCACTACCAGCATATACGGCAGTTTGGAAAGGCGTGCTTCGCGGATCTTATAGCCGATTTTTTCAGAACGCTCATCTACTGTGGCAAGAATTCCGTTTGCTTTCAGCTGATCAGCCACTTTTGCTGCATACTCATGATACTTCTCAGAAATAGGAAGTACACGAACCTGCTCCGGACATAACCAGGTCGGGAACGCACCTTCGTACTTTTCAATCAGCCATGCAAGTGTTCTTTCATAGCAGCCAATGGAAGTTCTGTGAATAATATAAGGACGTTTCTTTGCTCCGTCTTTATCTACGAAGCTCATATCAAAACGCTCTGCCAGGAACATATCCAGCTGAATGGTGATCATGGTATCTTCCTTGCCATATACATTCTTCGCCTGGATATCCAGCTTCGGACCATAGAATGCTGCTTCTCCCACTGCTTCTGTATACTGGATTCCAATGTGATCCAGAATCTTACGCATCATGTCCTGTACTTCATCCCACATCTCAGGAGTTCCAAGATAGTGGTTGGCATTGTCAGGATCCCACTTGGACATACGGTAAGTTACATCACCTTCCAGGCCAAGAGTTGTTAAGCAGTATTTTGCAAGATCCACACAGCCCTTAAACTCATCCTCAATCTGATCAGGACGAACGATTAAATGGCCCTCGGAAATAGTAAACTGACGAACACGTGTAAGTCCGTGCATCTCTCCGGAATCTTCATTTCTAAACAAAGTGGAAGTTTCACCATATCTGCACGGAAGATCGCGGTAAGATTTCTGGCTCTGTTTATATACATAATACTGGAACGGACATGTCATGGGACGAAGAGCAAATACTTCATCATCCTTTTCCTCATCACCAAGAACGAACATGCCTTCTTTGTAATGATCCCAGTGATCAGAAATAATATATAAATCACGCTTTGCCATAAGAGGTGTCTTGGTTCTCATGTAACCACGTCTTTCCTCTTCATCTTCGATCCATCTTTGCATTGTCTGGATGATTTTAGCACCCTTTGGCATTAAAAGAGGAAGGCCCTGGCCGATTACATCTACAGT
The DNA here is from genome assembly GCA_015057775.1 of Paenibacillaceae bacterium. GTDB lineage: Bacteria > Bacillota > Clostridia > Lachnospirales > Lachnospiraceae > Lacrimispora. Next base: position 4,593 of record SVDT01000105.1, read on the forward strand.
AGCGAATAATTCCATGTCACGGCCAAGTTTGTTGTGATCGCGGTTTTTGATATTTGCTAAATACTCCAGATATTCGTTTAATTCGTCTTTCTTTGAGAAAGCTGTTCCGTAAATACGGGCAAGCATTGCGTTCTTCTCGCTTCCTCTCCAGTAAGCACCAGAGGATGAAGTCAGTTTAAATGCTTTAATGGACTTTGTGCTCATCAGATGAGGGCCTGCGCAAAGATCGGTAAAATCTCCCTGCTTATAAAATGAGATCTCCTCTCCTTCCGGAAGATCTAAAATCAGCTCCACCTTGTAAGGCTCACCCTTTTCTTCCATAAATTTAACTGCTTCTTCTCTTGGAAGGGTAAAACGCTCAATCGCTTCTCCTTCTTTGATGATCTTTTTCATCTCAGCTTCGATTTTATCTAAATCTTCTCTGGAGAAAGAAGGATTTTCAAAATCATAGTAAAACCCGTTCTCGATGGAAGGTCCGATTGCAAGTTTGGCCTGAGGATAAAGTCTCTTTACTGCCTGAGCCAGAATATGGCTGGTTGTATGACGGTAAGCTGCAAGACCTGCAGGATCACTGACTGTTAAAATGCTTAAAGTGCAATCCTTATCCACGGTAGTCCGTAAATCAACAACCTCTCCATCTATCTCGCCTGCACAGGCATTTCTTGCCAGTCCTTCGCTGATATCGGATGCGATATCAATGACTGACATTGCATGATCATACTCTTTGACTGAACCATCTTTTAACGTAATCTTCATTGTTCTAATCTCCTTTACCAATATTTTTAAATCATGGATCAAATAAAAAAAAGCCCCTTTCCATATGTTTCCATACAGAAAGGGACGATTCTAACATAATAAATCGCGGTTCCACCCTACTTGAAAGAATGATTCACTCATTCAAACCACTTATACTGATGATAACGGAATCACCGTTCCCGATTAAGGGACGCTCCAAGCTGGTCTTCTCCTGATATTCCCGCAAGGCACTTTCACCGTATGTGCCTCTCTCTGAGCTCTCCTGTCAGGATACTGTTCTTGTCACCGCTTTATCTTATTTGCATTTCTATGCCTAAATTATAGCACTCAAAAACGTTTTGTCAAGCGTCATAAAATATTTTCTTACAAAAGGAGAAGAAGTGCTGCCGTAATCGCCACAATACTGGTTACAATGGACAGGGAATTAATGGCGCTCGCCATTTCAATATCGCCTTTTAACTCTGCGGTAAATGCAGGCGCTACTGACGCGATCGGTCCAAGGGTAACGATAGCAAGAGTCTGACGAACCTCCAGACTAAAGGGTGACAGATAATAAAAACCGACTGACATTACAATCGCTATGGCATATCTCATGAGAAGTATCTGAATGATTTTTTTTAGTTTCTCTTTATCCATGCGGATCTCAAATCCAATCCCAAGCATCAGAAGAGCCAGAAATGCATTGGCGGCTCCTGCTGTGTCAGCAAAACTGATTAGTATACCCGGAAGCCGGATCTTAAGGATGCTTAATACAGTCATGATTACATAAGCATCAAAAGGAATGGAAGAAAAAAGTTTTTTAACCATCTTCATAACAGTTGGTTTCTCTTCGCCTCCTGCGACCATGCTGGCAAGGGAATAGGTCATCCCCGTACACATCACGGAGTTTCCCGCATCAAAGAGACTTGTCGCCGCAAAGCCTACAGGGCTTAAAAAGCTCTGCACAAAAGGCATGGTAAAATTCCCCACATTATAGCCGGACATATTGAGCATGGCAAATGCTTTACTGTCTCCGGATCGTGAGATATTGGTTATATAGCCGATGCCTATTGTTACAAAATTGCATAGAATTCCGATGACACACATGGCAAGAAGGGAACGCTCCATGGTGATTTTACTGAAATTAGAAACAATAGCTGCCGGAAGTGTTATTTTAATTACAACTCTGGATATAAGTTGAAAATCTTTCGCCTGAAAAAAGCCTGCCCGTTTCAGTAAATAGCCCATTATAATAATCGCCACAAAGGCTACTGCCCTCATTAGTACTGCCGTCATAAATACTCCTTTTGTCTCTACGCAAAACTGCCGGAGGTGCTTAGAAGCCCCGCCGGACAATCATTTTTTATTATTTTACCTCTACGCTCCAGCCTTCTGGCCCTGTTAACCTGCCAAGCTGGATACCAGTAATGGTATCGTAGCATCTCTGGGTGAGTTCTCCGATCTTTCCTCCACCGATTGACATTCTCTCATCTTCCAGGCGCAGCTCGCCAACAGGTGAAACAACTGCCGCCGTACCGGTTCCAAAGCACTCTTCCATCTCTCCGGATCTGGCTGCTGCCACGATTTCGTCTACTGAAATCTTCCGCTCTTCAACCTTAATTCCCCATTCTCTGCACAGAGATAAAACAGAATCTCTTGTAACTCCGGGAAGAATGCTGCCATTAAGCTCCGGGGTGATAACAACGCCGTTGATTTTGAAAAAAATATTCATGGCGCCCACTTCTTCAATGTATTTACGATGTACACCGTCAAGCCACAGCACCTGGGAGTATCCTTCCTCATGGGCCTTCACCTGTGCAGCCAGGGAAGCAACATAGTTTCCGCCGGTCTTTGCTTCACCAATTCCGCCTTTTACCGCTCTTACATAATCATCTTCAATCCAGATCTTAACCGGGTCCAGTCCGCTGGCGTAATAAGCACCTACCGGAGACAGAATAATCATGAACTTATAAGTATGAGATGGTCTCACTCCAAGAAACGGATCAGTGGCAATCACAAAGGGTCTGATATAAAGAGAAGTTCCAGGCTTTGTGGGAATCCAGTCCTGATCTACGCTTACAACTGTCTTTAGCGCCTCTAAAAAGAGTTCTTCCGGAATCTCTGGAATACAGAGTCTGTCATTACTTCTGTTTGCCCTCTCAATATTCTTGTCAGGACGGAATAACAGGATCTTTCCCTCTTCCGTTTTATACGCCTTTAATCCTTCAAACATCTCCTGACCGTAATGGAATACCATGGAAGATGGCTCCAGTTCCAGCTTGTGGTAAGGCACAACTCTTGGATCGTACCAGCCCTTTCCTTCCTCATAATCCACCTCAAACATATGATCCGTAAATATGGTACCAAATGTCAAAGGATTTTCTTTGCCTGGTTTTTCTTTCGGGCAAGCGGTTCTCTCAATTCTTATAGTCTGCATGTTATACTCTTCCTTTCCCATACCGGCATATCGTCAGCTTTTATAATTTGTTTATCATTATCTTCCAAAAGCCTGCTGATGTCAAGAATTTTCAGCCTGTTTTAGTCTGCCGAAATGGAATCAAATCCATAACTTCTGGTTATATAACGGGGAAATTCCATTCTTACCGTCTTCATAGGGTTCACAGTCTGGCAAATTACCAGGTCTCCTGCCATGGTCAGAAGCATTCCGGCATCGTTATCATCAAGGCCCACCTTTTCTTTCAGGAAGCTATACATCTGTCTGACCGCTTTTTTCCATGCAGCCTCAACGTCTTCTGCCGAAGCAATGGTAATCAGCTTTTCACTGGTCTCAATCATAGGATACGGAACGCAATTTTTGTTTTTCACAACATCAACCTGCAGAACCGCCTTTCCTTCTATCTCCAGACCGCAGTCTTCCACCTCACCGTCACCCATAATAGCGTGAAAATCGCCCAGGGATAAAAGAGCTCCCTCTGTAAAAACCGGGAGGTAAAGAGTGACTCCCTTTCTGATCTGTGTACAATCCATATTGCCGCCATGATCCATGGGAGTAATGGTGGAGACGCCGCCTCCGCCCGGAGCCACACCAATCACTCCGATCATTGGTGTTATGGGCAATTTCAGCTGCTCACTGTAATGGGCAAATCCGTCAATTACAGGAATCCGCTTTAATGTTTTTTGTGAAAAAAATTCTTTTTCACTGCCGCTTCCCGGTCCCAGCATAACAACTCCCACAGGTCCCAGCTCGATATCCAGAATATCAATTTTTAACATGTCTCCAGGCATGGCTCCTTCAATAAAAAGTGGTCCTGTTGCCGGATTTCCAGGCTTACGGACAACATTTTCAAAGGTTGCTTCTTCTGGAAGGAACTGATTGGTAAAGCAGTCATATGTCTCAAATGCAACCGTCTCTCCTGCCCTGATTCGTCCGCAGGGAGGATTATCTTTTGACAGTATGTGGGTAATATAATTTCTGGTTATAGTTTTCATCTTACCCTTCCTTTCCGGGTTTTGTCTTTTGACTAAGTTCTGGCCATACAGTAACCAGCATGGTGATAAAACAGGCGCCTCCCCCGATTAAATTGGAAATTGGCTCTGCCATAAGAACTCCATCTACTCCATTTCCCATAATAACAGGAAGAAACACGATGAGAGGAACCACAATAACAACTTTTCTGAAAATGGAAAAGAACACGGCCCGTCTGGCCTTTCCAAGTGCCACAAAAACAGACTGTCCGGCAAACTGGAGCGACATAAAGAAGAATCCAAAGTAATAAATCCGCATAGAAGGAATTCCTGCTTCCAAAAGCTGCCCATCCTGATTGAAAATCCGAATAAAAAACTCCGGGAAGATATGGACAAGTCCCCACATGACAGTTGTATATATGATGGCTACAACTGATATGAATTTAATTGCCTGCTTCACCCGTTTGTATTCACCGGCACCGTAATTAAAGCCCATTACCGGCTGTGACCCATTGGTCAGTCCATGGACTGGCATGGATATTACTTCTCTGACAGAATTAATGACTGTCATAATTCCTACATACAGATCCCCTCCATAGCGCTGAAGAGATGAATTGTACATGATCTGAACCAGACTGTTGGTTATGGACATGGTAAAACCAGACATCCCAAGAGCCGTAATCGCCTGAACCCGGTGTTTTTTTAAGCGGAGAGTGGAAAACTTCAGCCGTAGTATGGTCTTTTTCCCTCTTAAGAAGAGCACAATCCAGAGTGCTGAGAGAAACTGGGATATAATTGTCGCAAGTGCAGCTCCTCTTACCCCCATATCCAGGGCAAAAATAAAGATGGGATCCAGCACAATGTTAGCTGCCGCCCCAACCAGAACTGTTACCATGCCTATAGTTCCAAACCCCTGGGAATTGATAAAACTGTTCATCCCAAGTCCAATCATAACAAAAATATTGCCAATCAGGTATATACTGATGTATTGATTTGCGAACGGATATGTATTATCACTGGCACCAAACAGATACAGCATGGGCTTTTTAAAAAACAGTCCCAGAGCAGTGAGTATGATTCCGGATATTACAAGAAGTAAAAAGGAATTTCCCATGATTTTTTCCGCTTCTTCGTTATTCCCCCTGCCTCTTTCAATGGAGCACAGAGGTGCCCCTCCCATACCAAATAAATTAGCAAAGGCAATAACCATGGAAATTATAGGAAGACAGAGTCCCAGTCCCGTCAGTGCCAGTGTTGCATCTTCAGCGATTCTGCCTATATAAATTCTGTCGATAATATTATAAAGAACATTAATCAGCTGGGCAAATGTCATGGGCACTGCCAGTTTCATTATGTTTTCAACGATACTGCCTTTTGAGAAGTCATTTTTCGTGTCTGCCATCTGCTCACCCCCTTTGTGATAGATTATGCTTTTTTAGCACTTTTTTAATCATAGCATGATTACTCTTATTTTGCATCCTGTTTTTTAATCTCCTCACAGGTCCTGTTGATTCTGCCATAATTACCATGAGAACAAGTGCCCGGGTGAGCTGATAGAACAGGTATTTACAGGCTCCAGCTAAATGCCCTGTTTAATACTCTAATTCATTCAAATGATCCGCGATGTGCATGGCAAAATATTGGTCATACTCTGACTTGCTTAACCTTCCAAACAATAAATGAGGTTTAAGCTCCCTGGTATACATTTGAAACAAATCAATTGTATCCAGTAATTTCTGGATCCCTGCCTGGGCATCAACATCAGAATCCAGCTTGCTCCCGCCTTCAACATGAGCAGATAAGTCGTGCTTCATATACCCTTGACTCAAAAATTTACGAATGGCTATTTTTCCTATGGTCCCGCGAATCAACGCAGGTTTCATCACCGGGTAACCCACCATGGCATATTCAATAGTCTGTGCACAGTGCAGACAGATCTCTGCAACACCCCAGTTTTTCACCTGTACGTGCCTGGCCTCTTTCAATCTCATTAATTCCTTTTTGGCTTCCTCTAATGAGGCTATGTGTAAAACATTCTCCATTTTATAATTCCTCCATTTTAAATTTACTTTAAAATCTTCTTGATCAGATTCAGCTTGTTATGATAGGGGGGAAAGGTAAGTCCAGTTTCCAGACGATCACTCTTTCTCATAATACTTTTTGCATGGGTAAATAAATCAAAGCTGTATTTGCCGTGGTAAGCACCCATTCCAGAGTTTCCAACCCCTCCAAAGGGAAGGTTGTAATTTGCAATATGTGAAATGGTATCATTGACGCATCCTCCCCCAAAGGAAACCTGGGTAAGCACCTTCTTTTCCACGCCTTTATCCCTGGTAAAGAGATAAAGAGCCAGGGGCTTTTGATGATCCTGTACCATACGTATGGCTTCAGACAGGGACTGATAGGTCATAATGGGTAGGATTGGCCCGAAAATTTCATCCTGCATGGCTGCGCAATCCCAGGAAATTGCTTCTGTTAATGTGGGTTCTATAAACAGCAGTTCCTTCCTACACTCTCCACCGTACAGGATATGAGCGCGATCCTGCTCCAGAATGGCGGCAAGGCGGTCGAACTGCCGATCGTTTACGATTCTTCCAAAATCCTTGCTTTCCATTGGAGCTTTTCCAAAGAATTTTATCAGCGCAGAATTCATTTTCTGAACTAATTCATCCCGCACCGATTCCTCAACCAAGACATAATCCGGAGCAATGCAGGTCTGACCTGCATTTAAAAACTTCCCCCAAATAATACGCTTGGCAGCCAGATCCAAATTTGAGGTCCGATCCACAATGGCCGGACTTTTGCCACCCAATTCCAGCGTAACCGGAATCAGATTCTTTGCTGCTGCCTCCATTACAATTTTACCGACCGAAACACTGCCGGTAAAGAAGATATAGTCCATAGGGGCATGAATCAGCAAAGAGGTCTCTTCACGGTCACCCTGTACCACACTGATATACGACTTATGAAAGGTTTCTTTAATGAGACGATCCATGGAAGCTGAAAGATGAGGGGTGTTTTCTGATGGTTTTAAAATAACGCAATTCCCTCCTGCAATGGCACCGATCATGGGTTCAATCAGTAGCTGGAACGGATAATTAAACGGTCCAATAATAAGAACGGTTCCATAAGGCTCTTTTATAATATAGCTTCTGGAAGGCTGAAGGTGGAGCGGTGTTCTAACGGCTTTAGGCTTCGCCCATTTTCGCAGGTTACGGATAATATGCCTAATGCTTTGGTATACAAACCCTATCTCCGTAACATATGCTTCGAATTCACCTTTGCCTAAATCTTGAAATAATGCTTCTTTTATCTCATTTTCATAGCGATGTAACGCCAAATAAAGCTTTTCCAATTGTTTTATACGGAAGGAAATATTATGGGTATGCCCCTGCCGGTAAAAATCTTTTTGCATTTTTAGCAGTGCCTGAACGCTTTTTGAATCAAATGTTTCCATATTAGTTCTCCTTTTTGCAGTAATCTGATCTATAATCCAGTATCAGTTAAAAACTGAACAATATGCATGTGAATGTCATCAATCCATCTTCTGTATCACATCTGATTCTTTAAATAGTATCTTTTTGCCTAGCAAATGTCAATAACTTCCATTTTCTATTTTCAAGTAAAAAAGTGGAGCGATTGCTCCAATAGATTACTCATCTATTTTTGCAACAGCCCCACAACAGACTATAAAATCTCACATAAGGGATTGGTATAACCGGATAATATCTTCCAGACTGGCTTCTTTTGGATTACCGGGAGCACAGGCATCTGCTGCTGCGGATTCAGCCAGGAACTGAATATCTTCCTCTTTTGCAATGCTGGTTAAATCAGCAGGGATTCCTACATCCTCAGAAAGCTTTTTAACAGCTGCAACAGCTGCTTTTCTGTATTCTTCCTGACTCATTAATTCCGTTCCTTCCACTCCCATAGCTTTTGCTATATCACGATACTTTTCTCCCGTTGCTTCTGCATTAAACTCCATAATGGCAGGAAGGAGAATTGCATTGGCCACTCCATGAGGAGTATCATAGACGGCACCCAGTGCATGAGCCATAGAATGTACGATTCCAAGGCCGCAGTTTGAAAATCCCATACCTGTTATATATTGTCCCAAAGCCATACCTTCTCTGCCTTGGGGGGTATTATCAACAGCGCCTCTTAAGCTTTTCCCAATCAGTTCCACCGCTTTTAAGTTAAACATGTCCGTAATGGGATTGGCGCCTTTTGTGATATAACCTTCTATGGCGTGGGTGAGTGCATCCATACCGGTAG
>SVDT01000106.1 GCA_015057775.1 Paenibacillaceae bacterium
ATGAAATCCGAAACTTTAACCGGTTCCGTACACGGATACTTCATTGTACATCATAGGAAAAATGGTCGGGATATGGATGCTTATTTGGCATGCCCAAAAACAGCATACAGTAGAATGAACCATTGAAACAGCTCTAAACGCAAGAAAAGGGCGGGATTCATACGAATCCGCCACTTAACTACTGCAAAAAAGGGTGGAATTCTTGCGAATTCCACCCTTTTTAATTAAATTAGTTCTCTACGTATACAGACTTGATAACTTCATTATCTACATTGTAGCATGTGTCATTACCATCTTTAGCTTTGTTCTTGCTCTTCTGAACAGAACCAGTAGTGTTAACCAGCTTATATGTTACACCATCTTTTTTACCAATGTTGTAATATTCTGTATAGTCTTTAGTATTTGCTTTTGCATCTACAGTAAGAATTTCTTCTTTCTTAGCATCAGCAAGGAACTTATCTGTTGTTAACAGAGTATACTCAGTTGCTCCCTTTGCATTAGTAGCGATCTTAACAACAGCATACTTATCATCTTTATCTGCCTTTAAGAGCATACCAGCTACATAATACTTGCTGCTATCTTCGCCAGTCTTACCAGCGCCCTTGAAGCTACCAGATTTATTGAATAAGAAGTTGTTAGCATCTCCATCAATACTTACTGTCTGCTTTCCAGTCTTCATAGATCCATCATTGCCATCACCGAAGTAATATGCACGATATCCACCTGCAACTAAAGCATTTGCAGACTCTTTGAAGTGATCTTCTGTATCATATGGAAGTGCACCGTCATCATCTAAGAATTCGGTTACTTTCTTACCATCTGTGCTGATGAAGATTAAACCATCTTTCATTCTACCATAGTTATCGAATAAATATTTCTTACCATTGATAGTTTTGATTTCAGAAGTTACGATATCGCCATCACCATCTGAATAATACCAGTAAGATGAATCATCATCATATTTGCCCTTCTGTAAGTTCTCATCAGGAACAACTTTGAACCAACCTTTGGTTACTCTAGCTCCATCTTCAACAGAGTTGAAATATTTGAAGCTTGAAGAGTAAGTTGCGTTACCCTGTGTAGAAGTAGAAGGTGTTGCATCAAAGATTACCCACTCAGCATTCATACGGCCATCAGCATCAAAGCTGTATTTCTTACCGTTAATTCCCTTACCATCTTTGCTAACAATCTTCTTACCATTGCTCTGGAAGTAGAACCAACGATCCTGATTTTCGTCATCAAAAACATTGTTGCTAGAGTATCCAGCTTTTTCGCCGGTCTGCTCATACTCATCATCAACGATGCTGATCATCTTCCAACCAATTGTCTGAGCGCCGTCGTTCTCATCGCCTAAGTAATATAATCCGCCTTCAGAAGATTTCCAAGCTGCATCGCCTGTAACTCTCTCGCCGTCTTTATTTACCCAGCCATACAGCATCTTTCCTTCGTCATCGAAAATATATTTCTTTCCGTTAACGGTTTTGAAAGAAGCAGTTGTGCTATTGGTAGAGCTCTTATATGCTTTACCATTGGATCCGAAATAATACCAATGATTTGCTGGCTCATCTTCGCTATCGCCATCATAATCTTCGTTATCAACAGAAACCCACTTATTGGTTACCATGGAACCGTTATCATCTACATAGTAGTAGTTGTCATTGTATTCAACAATAACATCGGTAGCCATTTCGCCATCTTCATTTAAGTAGAACCAGTTGTCACCAGATTTTTCCCACTTCTCTGTTTCTTTGTCTCCGCTCTTGTCATAGTACACCCATGTACCATTTTCTTCCTGCCAGCCAGTAGCTGCGAAAGAGGACATGGAAGCGCCTAATGCCAGCAGTGCTGCTGTAGATAAAACAGCAACTAATTTTGTCTGCTTTCTCATAATTAATGCACTCTCCTTTTTTCTTTTTGAAATACTTTCTGAAATTCCTAATAGCATTACGAGGTAATTATACTTCCTATAATGGAAATTATCAATACTTTTTTTACTTTTTTTGCATAATTTGCATATTCAAAAAAATATTAACAATTCCGGAAGAAGCTATCAATTCCTCCATCACATGGAACATTATAATACATTTTTTGTAAAAATGCTATAACATTTATCTGTTCAATTTCTTACAGAATTATTACAGAATGGCATTTTTTAGGGTAAATTGTTTTTTAAAAATACACAAGCCCAATTTGAAGCCAAAATCCTTATTTTATCTGCATTTTCTACAATTTCCGCAACGTGAATCATCTATTGATTTTTACCAGTTCAATGGTATAATGTTCATATAAATTTACACTATTATAATTTTGAACATCAGATTATATCCAATTTAATATATGTGGAGGTTATATTACTATGAATCGTAATGTTATTATCTGCCGTCTGATTCTGGAAAATCCGGCAGTCACACAAAGAGAGATATCACAGGAACTTATGGTTTCACTTGGTACGGCAAACAGTCTGGTTAAGGACTGTATCGAAAAAGGATTAATCGCAACTGGTAAGATGAATGAATCCTACGAACTCCTTCCTGCCGGAAAAGCACTTCTGAATGAACATAAAGTTGATGGCGCCGTAATCATTGCTGCCGGCTTCGGATCCCGTTTTGTTCCGCTGACCTTTGAAACGCCAAAAGGACTCTTAGAAGTATTCGGTGAGCGCATGATCGAACGCCAGATCCGTCAGCTTCATGAATCTGGTATCTATGACATCACAATTGTAGTCGGATACCTGAAAGAGAAATTCGAGTACCTTATAGATAAATATAAGGTTAAGCTTCTTTATAATCCTGAATACGCTAAAAAGAATACTCTGGCTACCATTTACCACGCCAGGGAGTTATTCAAAAACAGAAATATGTACCTCCTATCCTCTGACAACTGGATGCGCCATAATATGTATCACGCCTACGAAGGAGGCGCCTGGTACTCCTCCTCTTATATGGAAGGGGAAACTTCTGAATGGTGTTTTGATTATAATAAGAAGGGACGCATTTTGAATGTGACAGTTGGCGGGCAGGACAAATGGGTAATGTACGGCCCTGTCTTTTTCTCCAAATCCTTCTCAGACCAGTTTCTGCCTGTACTGGAAGCTTATTATGAGATTCCCGGAACCGAACAGTTTTATTGGGAAAATGTCTTAATGGAGATGCTCTCAGGTGAAACCGCAAAACGACTTCCTGAATTTTCTGAAGCGGGACGTGAAATTGAGCTGTATATCAACCGAAGACCAGCTGACGAAGTTTATGAATTTGAAAATCTGGAAGAGCTGCGCCGGTTCGATATCAAGTATCAGCACCGCTCTGACAATGAAGCTCTGGAGCTGGTCTCCGAGGTTTTCTCTGTTCCTGAATCTGATATCACTGAGATCAGATGTTTAAAAGCAGGTATGACCAACAAATCCTTCCTGTTTAAGATTAAAGACCGTCATTATATCTGCAGAATTCCCGGTCCCGGCACGGAGCTGCTGATTAACAGACAGCAGGAAAAGGCCGTTTATGATGCGTTATCTCAATATGATATTACAGAGAAGGTTATCTATTTTAATGGTGAGTCAGGGTATAAAATTGCAGAATATTATGAAGGTGCTCACAATGCCAACCCCAATAGCCTTGAGGAGATTGAACGCTGTATGGCTCTTGTACGGGAATTTCATAAATCTGGAATTGAGGTATCTCATACCTTTGATTTCCAGGAACGGATTGATTTTTATGAAAACCTCTGCAGAAAATATGGACCAATTCCCTTTGAGGATTATTCAGATGTCCGTAGCCAGATGTGTGAGCTGTTAAATAAATTAGAGAAATTGGGACATAAAAAAGTTCTGTCTCATCTGGATACGGTAGTGGACAACTTCTTAATGCTTCCCAATGGAACCGTTCGTCTCATCGACTGGGAGTATGCGGGTATGTGTGATCCACTTGTTGATATATCCATGTGTGCAATCTATTCCTATTATAATGAAGAAGAAACTGACCGGCTGATTGAAATATATCTGAAGCGCACTCCAACCACGGAAGAACGCTATACGGTTTATGCTTACATGGCTCTGGGTGGCTTTTTGTGGAGTCTCTGGGCTATTTATAAGGCATTTCTGGGAGAGGAATTTGGCGAATACACCATAATTATGTATCGATATGCAAAAACATATTATAAGAAATGTATGGAGCTTCCGAATATTTGACATTTTTGGAAATTTGTCTGCAAATCGTAATAAAATGTTTAGGTATTATGATTAGCACTATGTTATAATGTCTCTATGTGTAATTTAGAAATAGCTGGAACAGGAGGAAGAGAACGGTATGCGATACGGAAAGAAAACAGCGGCTCTGCTGCTTGCAGGACTGATAGGAACCGCAGCTTTGATACCAGCTAATACAGCCTGGGCTGCGACAGGCTGGGTTAAGGAAGGTTCTCAGTGGAAATATCTAGATGCAGATGGATCTGTTCATAAAGGCTGGGTTAAGACATCTGACGGCACGTTTTATTATCTTGATTTAACTACCGGTATCATGGCAGCAGGATGGAAGCAGATTAACGGAAACTGGTATTATTTCCATTCTAATGGATCTATGGCTACCAAGTGGATCAAGGACAACGGAAAGTATTATTATCTCATGGACGATACCGGAGTTCTTGTAAAAGGATGGCTTAAAATAGGTAACAGTTACTACTATATGAAGGGTGACGGTTCCATGGCTACCGGCTGGAGAGAGATGGATAACGGCTGGTTCTATTTTAAGGAAGACGGCACCTGCGTCATCGGTTGGGGACAGGTTGGTAATGACTGGTTTTATTTCGGTTCTGACGGAAAGATGATAACCGGCTGGAAACAGATTGACAACGCCTACTATTATCTGAATGCCGATTCCAAATCAGTATTAGGTAAGATGATGACCGGTTGGCTCAGCGACGGTACCAATAAGTACTATATGGATACCAGCAATGGTAAGATGGCTCATGGCTGGAAGCAGATTGAAGGAGCCTACTATTATTTCGGAGACTCAGGACATATGACTACCGGTTGGATTCAGCTTTCAGGTGTTTATTATTATCTGGATCCTTCAACTGGAAAGATGGCAGCGAATACCACACTCACAATAGATGGAAAGAGCTATAGCTTTGCTTCCAACGGAGCATATCAGAACGGCACATCCGGAACACCAACGGGATCTTCTAGCAGCAATACTCCCGGAGGCACCGACAGCAACAGCAGTGCCCCAGGAAGTTCTTCTACGACGAATTCCGGAGGACCAGGCGGGTCATCGACTGGAGCGAATAATTTAACTAGCCCTCCCACCAGTCAGTCCAATGATACGCCAGGTGGAACATCTAATTCCTCCGGAAGCGGTACCTATCAGTTATCACCTGGATTAACCAGCGGACCAGGTTGATCATAACCGTTTTTTCTGTGTGGGTATCTGCACTTTTCCGCAGATGCCCGCACTTATTTTTTTGGTCTTTTTATGTACATATATGATTGTATTATTAATACTTAAGGAACAAAGGAGGATATTACATTGAGACACACGAAAATCAGCATGCGTTTTGCCACAGCTGCACTCAGCGTTTTGATCGGCATGTCGGCCGGATTCTATCCAGCTATGAACACTCAGGCAGCACCGTATGAACGGGTTAATGGTTATTATCAGTTAAAAGACGGCACAGTGATTAAAGAAGCAATTGCCAGAGGAATTGATGTATCCCGCTGGCAGGGAAATGTGGACTGGACAGCGGTTGCTGCCAATGATGTCAGTTTCGTAATGCTTGGGACCCGTTCCAAAGGTGTGATTGATCCTAATTTTCACACAAATGTACAGGGTGCCTCAGCAGCTGGACTGAAGGTAGGCGCCTATATCTATTCTCTGGCTACCACTACAGATATGGCAAGAGCAGAAGCAGATTTTGTCCTGGATTTAGTTAAAGATTATCCCATTTCTTTTCCTATTGCCTTTGATGCAGAAGACAGTTCCACACTGGGTACTCTTCCGCCTTATCAGGTAAGCCAGATCATCAATGCATTCTGTGACCGAATAAGAGAAGCCGGGTATCATCCCCTTGTCTATGCCAACGATTACTGGCTGACAAATAAAATTGATTTATCTCAGATGAAATATGACATCTGGGTTGCCCGTTATGAAGCAAAGCATACGTTCCAGAATCCGGTTATGTGGCAGGTGACCAGCACCGGACAGATTCAGGGAATTAACGGAAATGTGGATATTGATTTTCTTTATCAGGATTTAACGCCGAAGCTTCCGGGTAATCTTTGGAGAAAAATCGGAGACAAGACTTACTATTACCAGAATTACGCCATGCAAAAGAATACCTGGATCAATGATGGAACGGGCTGGTTTTATATGAATAATGAAGGACAGGCTTCTACCGGATGGTTTGATAAGGATGGACAGCGCTACTATCTTGATGATACCAATGGACGGATGTTCACCGGTTGGAAACAGCTTTCTGACAAATGGTACTTCTTCAATGCAAGCGGCTCCATGAATACCGGATGGCTTCTGGACAATGGTGCTAAATATTATTTAAATTCTGACGGTTCCATGGCCACCGGATGGGTCGATTTAAACGGGCAGCATTACTACATGAGCGACACATCAGGGCAGATGAAGACCGGATGGATGGATCTCAACGGGAAGCGTTATTTCTTACAGGACAGTGGTGTTATGTCAACTGGTTGGCTTGATTTGAATAACAAACGGTATTATTTAAATAATGACGGTACCATGGTAACAGGATGGCATACAGATGGAATGACCAAATATTACATGGCGGAAGACGGTAGTGCCACATCTGGATGGAAGCAGCTGGATAACAGTTGGTATTACTTTAATACCAATGGCAGCATGAGCAGCGGATGGGTCAATGCAGACGGAAGCTGGTATTACATGGAGAGCGACGGTAAGATGCATTCTGGTTGGCTTGATGACCGTGGCGCTAAGTATTATTTAAGCAACTCATCTGGTAAGATGACCGTTGGCTGGAGACAGGTAGACGGCAGCTGGTATTATTTCGGAGATAGCGGGGCTATGGCCTCCGGTATGATAACTGTTAACGGCAAACAGTATTATTTAAATCCGTCTGACGGTAAGATGAAAGTATCAGAAACATTTGCAGTTGATGGTGTTTCCTATACTGCTGATGCAAGCGGTGTATGCACCTTAACTCCTGCCGAGACTACTCAGGAGACTACTGGAGAAACACAAACTGCTACTCCTGATACAACACCACAAAATAACTCTACTGGGTCAGGTAACACGAACTCAGGTAATACAGGAACAGCAAACGAAACTGCTCCAGGCAAAGAGATTGGGCCTGGAATACATTAAATGATGATATAGGAAGAGGCCTGGGAATGGAAAATCCCAGGCCTCTCTTATTTTTTGATTCTATGTTCAATTGTATAACTTATATATTGAGTAGAGTTGCTCACGAAATTTCGTATTAGAAATGGACCTTTGCAAGTCCGCCAGTTTTCCTTCTAACAACAGAATTTCAGTAAGACGTGCAAATTGGAAATTAATGAATGTTTTTCGTCTCTTCAACAATATAAATTGGCCTGTCCTTTAGTTCCGCAAACAGGATTGCAATATAATTTCCAATAATTCCAACGATCAAAAACAGGACCGCAAACATAAAGCACATAAGAACGATAATGGTGGCATACCCGCTGGGCGTTCCCACTCTTGCCCAACTCCATATGGTATAAATCATCATGATAATTCCCAGAATACCTGCACCGCAGCCAGCATAAATCCCGAGTTTCAAAGGGAGATTGGAAAAACACATAATGGTATTTACAGAAAATGCGATTAATTTCTTTATGCTATATTTGCTTTCGCCTGCAACTCTCGTTCTTGCTTCATATTCGATTGTGGTTCTGGGGTAACCGATATTTTGTACGTATCCTCTTAAAAAACGAACTTTTTCTCTGTAGTTGTCTTTCAGCACCTTTGCCGCTTTTCCTGAAACAGCAAAAAAATCAGAAGCATTGGGCTCAAATTTCACATCAGAAAGCACATTGATCAGACGGTAGAATGCAGAGGAGGCAATATTTTTAAACCAGCCAGCGGATTCATTTCTGGTACGGACCATGTTAATTACATCGAAGCCCTCTTCCAGCTTTTTCACAATCTCAGGTAAATATTCCGGAGGGTGCTGTAAATCTGCATCCATACACACAATTCCGTCACCCTGACTGTAATCCAGTCCTGCAATCATGGCTGCTTCATGTCCGAAATTTCTGGAAAAGCTTATTACTTTTACTCTTTCATCTGACTGGGACAGTCGGGTAAGTACAGAAAGGGTCTGATCCTGGCTTCCGTCGTTTACAAAGATAAGTTCATATTTCCAGTTTAGTTTTTTCAAAATGCTGGCGGTTTCCTCATAGAACCGGTCAAGAGCCAGTTCTTCATTGTAACAGGATACAACCACCGATAATGTCTTATTCATATATTTGCTCCTTAGCTACTGGTTACCCTCTCGAAATACACTGTAACCATTTTCTTTTAATATAGTCAGTGCACTTCTAACTTTCTGTCCGCTGTCCTCTCTGCTGGGTCGGTATTCGAAATTAGCACGGAGCTCATCGTCAGTCAGTTCTTCAAACTTCAAAGCCATTTCAGCCCGTTTTTCATAAGCATTAAGCCTATGGGGGGCTTTTTTTATCTCAATATAATTGGTATAACAATTTCCTGCTAAAAATACAAAACAGGCAATTCCAGCCACCAGTTTCGCAACTGAACCAACCCGGTATCTCTTCTTTCTGAAAAGCAGTGCAAAGGTAAGTATAATACCAAGTATACCGGTCTGAAACTGGAGGGCATACCTTGAGCTGAGACCGTAATTCTCCAGAAGAAAGATCCATCTGGACAGTACGATCAGCACATGATTCAATCCCCCCGATATAATTAACAGCACCGGTAAAATTGTTTCTTCATAAAGGCGGTAATACCAGTTATACCACAGTGCCAGCAAATAGAATGCAATCACAAGAAGACCCAGGAACAGGAATGGACCATTGGTGCGAAAGATTTCTTCTGCCCTCTCTCCTTCAATTACCATGGAAGAAAATGATTTGACAAAAAACCGGACAAAAAATCCGGGAGTGTCCATAAGCTGGGTAAGGAGCGACACAGTTGCAGGTGCCGCATGGTCCTCCACTGCATAACTGTTGCTCCACAGATACAAAAGAAACGGAGTCAGGGCACTAAGTCCGTAAATGGCTGGCCAGCTTCCCCGTTTTTTCCGTTGATGAAAGAACAACATGCCACAGGATAAAAGCACGGTAACGGAATAGATCGCACAATACGGTCCTGCCACAAGAAGGGTAGTTGCAAACGGGATTACAATCAGGCAGATCCGGTCGTATAACCGGTTACTCCCATTCCATACCCGATCGAAAACTTCATAATGCCAGTAAAAAAGGGCAAATGACAGAAAGTGGGCAAATCCACTACCGTTATTTAACATCTCCCATTTATTCAGGCTAAACAGTACAACCATGAGCACCAGAAACCAGCCAAAAGAAAGCTTCTTCCGGACGCAGTAGGCAGTAATAGCTACACCAGAAAGTCCCAGTGCCAGTACGCCCAGTACCCGGTCAAACATGATGTTGTAATTAAAAAAGGTAACATTTATAATTCTTGCCACATAATTGACCGGAATCCGCGTCAGGATATCCGGTACGAAAAAGTGTCCTGGATCAAACACATCAGGAAGATAGCTGTTTACCAGACGGACATAGTCTGAATAAATCCCGTCGCAGCTTGCCGAAAAGATGTACCAGAGGCAGAATATGGTTCCCAGAAGAGGGACTGTATAGTAAAGGTATTTTTGCTTCATCATTTCACCTCTGTCTCTTAATCGGCTGTAATTTCAGCAACGACTGCCAGATGCTTATCGCTCCGCTGTTCCGTTGCTGCCTGGTAAAAAAAGTTACTTTCAAACCTTAATTCTGATACCTTATACGCAGGGACATCAATCTGCGCAGTCGCAGTGCTGGAATCAATGGAAACAACCGTTTTATCTTTTCCTTCTACAGTAACGGTGATGTGTTCCAATCCGGTTACCACTCCAGGATAATAGAATTTCAGTTTGATCTTACCCTCTTTGCCTGCCATAATTCTGATCTTTGCGTCTTCATCAAGCCAGCCGTCTTCGTAGCTGCCGTAAACACGCTGAAATTTCAGATCTTTTACAAATGCAGTCACATCCTGGAACGCATTGTGCTCCGGATCCTCCCGCAGTATCAGCATGTTGGGAGTAACCAGACCAATATCTCTGATGGAATCAATAAATATGACTTCAGTTCCTTCCGCCAGACGTTTGCTGTCAAAGGTCTTAAAAAAGGTGCGGGCTGTGAAATCACTCATTTCATAAGTATTGCCGATAATATAGATCTTTTTACCGAATATATTGTTCCCATACTTTCCATAAGTCTCTTCTGCCAGAGAATTGTATCGCAGCTGTGAGGACCAGTAGTAAAGATTATGGTATTCTCCCCGGTAAAAGCTTTCAACAGGAAGCATCAAAAGTCCATAAAGCACAAAAAGACCGCAATATAAAAGAGGTTTTGCAGTAAGTATCTGTCCCTCTTTCAGCGGTACTGTTTCTCCGCATAGATAAGCGGCAAACAGCCATGCGGCAGTCATTGAAACGTAGATCCATCTGGTTTCCACACGGATGGTAACACTTGAAGATCCAATGCACAAGGCTATGAAAACAACGAATAATGTAATAATCGGCAGCCTTACTTTTAATTTCTCTCTGTCTTTAAATAACGTGATCAGAAATCCCACAATCATGATCACAAGAGATAAATTGGCAAGCATAACAAGTACCCGTACCCAGGAAGGTGACTGGCTCCAGCTTAAACCACTTAAATAATCAGGACCTGCATTGATACCAAATATATAAAGCACCTGGTTGAACGCATATCGGATGCTTTGGGATACACTGAATGTGTCAGCTACTGTAGTTCCTCCGGTTCCAGCGGGAGAAATACTTCCAATGGTGAGAAAACGGATAAACTGAACTGCCACAAATGCTCCGGTTATGCTAAGCCAATAGGTAACTTTTTTTTCCTTTTTCATTAGGAATGCAATGAAAAACAAAGGAAGAAGAACCATATAACGTTCATGGACAAAGCAAACGCTGAAATACAGCCCCACCGCTGTCCAAATATATCGATCGTTCTGCTCTTCTCCGGATAAATACTGGTACAAAGAGTAGAGGATTCCGATTGCCCTCCAAAGAGCCATGCTTCCCATAAGGCCGTACACCTGGCTGATCTGATAGTAAGACATTCTGGAAAGAAGATATAAAATACCACAGCCCAATCCAACAAACCACCGATGGGAAAGTCGTTTTCCAAAACGGTATATGGTATACGCAATACAGCTGTTTAGCAAAATATTAAAGGGCACGAACCATTCCGTATGACTTCCGAGAGCCATCATTTCCAGCCAGGCCGCCAGGTAATAAACAAAGCGGAACCGGGTACTTCCAAGTGGAATTACAAACTGCCGAAAGGTTTGTTCCCCATAGCAGGACCATAAATAGAGATCATCCATATAAAGCCCATTTATTTTAATGCCTCTGTTAATGAAAAAAGCAAAGGAAATCAAAAGCAGAGCTGCAATGACTTCGTTTTTCCATAACGCTTCCTTACCCATCCATTGTCTCTCTTCCATATTTTCCTCCTTTTCCCGTAAATATTAGAAAAACCGTTCTTCCAGCATCAGACATAATGCATGATATACTGGCAGATGAAGCTCCTGAATTTTAAAGGTTTCTTTCTCTGGCACCACGATGGATACGTCAGCCGTCTCTTTTAACTCACCGCCATCTCTTCCGGTCAGGCCAATGGTTTTCATACCGATTGCCTTGGCTGCCGTCATGGCATACATAATATTTTTTGAATTTCCTGATGTGGAAATGCCAAGAAGAACATCTCCCTCTTTTCCATAGCCGTATGTCTGCTGAGCATAGATTAGATTTCCGTCTACATCATTTAAATAAGCAGTGGAGAGTCCCGGGTGGCCTGTTAAGGCAATGGCGGGAAGTCCTCCCTGAAGTTTATCCGCAAGTTCCTTGCCGCGAACCGGATCTGCCTTAGAAAGCTTTTCTGCAAATTCTGCTGATACTGCTCTGGGTTTAACGAAGCCCTTCATCAATTCACCGACGATGTGTTCCGCGTCCGCGCAGCTTCCACCATTTCCGGCAATTAAAAGCTTTCCTCCGTTTTTATAACAGTTCTCAAGAATATCATAAGCTTCCTTTATGTCATCCTTAACACTGATTAATACCGGATAACGTGTAAGAAGCTCCTCCAAATAATTCATGGGTTCCATCAAGCTCACACTCCTTCTCTTTTTAAGATCCATTCTGCTGCCGATGTCATATCTTCTGCATAAGCATCGAATGCTTCCATTTTTTCTGCTTCCGCCAGGCCGTTATATAATTCTTTTCCATATCCCGTACCTACAAGAATAGATTTTACTCCATATCTGCGCCCTGCCTCTGTGTCCAGAAGCTTGTCTCCGATCATGTAGGAATGGGACTTATCCACCTTAAAAAACTTCTCTGCCATCTCAAACATTCCGATATCCGGTTTGCGGCAATGACAGGACTGTTTATATTCTCCGATTCCATGAACCGGATGATGAGGGCAGTAAAAATAGCGGTCTATCTCTGCTCCGTCTTTTGCAAGAAGACGGTTCATGTATTCATGCAACTGTTCTACATCCGACTCGCTGTAATATCCTCTGGCAACTCCCGCCTGATTGGTAACAACAACCAGACGAAAACCCTGTTCCTTTAATCGTCTTAATGCAGCAGAGACACCGGGAAGAATCACAAGGTCCGAGGGTTTGTGTAAATATTCCACCTCTTCATTGATAGT
>SVDT01000107.1 GCA_015057775.1 Paenibacillaceae bacterium
CAAAACCATCCATACCTTTTTCACGTATCAGATAGCATTTATATTTCAATCCTGGAAAGCCATCCGTCTTATTTCCGTTTTCCTCCACCCGTTTTCTGATAATATTCATATCGTAATCACCTGGAAGTGTTATTACATACTGCATTCCTGTCATTTTATATCTCCCTCCTCTTATTTTTTATAACTTCATTTTACATTACTATTTAATAATAGTATAATAACTAATAATGAATCCAAACATCATTCATAATGATGGATAGGAGAGAAAATATGGAAATAAATGACATTACTATCTTCATGGAGTTATACAGAAACAGATCCATAACAAAAACGGCAGAACTCCTCCACTATACCCAGTCCAATGTATCCACCCGTCTTATGAAACTTGAGAAAGAATTTCATGGCACTTTTTTTCTCCGTACCAGATCAGGTCTTAAAATACTTCCTGATGGAGAACGTTTTTACCACTATGCCGTTGTGATGGAAGATACACTTAACAATCTATACCAGGAGTTTCGATCAGAAAGCCAGGAAATCCGTGTAGGCTCAACACAGCTTCTTTCCAGGCTCTACTTCCCATGGTTATATGAAATAAACAGTCATTTTACCATGCATACTGATGCTGTAAAAAAATTAAACCGTAACTTTAACAGTCAGATTTATGATATCATCATCACTCACATGGCCCAGTCTCCAGATACTGGAATTTTTCAGATTCAACACCCGGAAGTCCTTTTATGGGCTGCCTCCTCCAGTCTGGAAATGAATCCGGAAGAAGTTTTGCCGGTCATAGTCAGCCGGGATAAGTTATGCCCACTTCGCCATTTAACCTTACAAACTTTAAGTCAGGGAAAAAGCGAATTGTCTTTGATTGAAGTGGACACGCTGGATTTAATGATTACTCTGCTGTCATCCAACCGGGCAATTGCATTGTTGCCTGAAAAATTAATAAAACAAGAGAGGCGGTTAAACGTTCTTCCATCTCTTTCACCAGTTACACTTCCTGTGTACGGGTATTGCACAAAAAAGACGAATGCTGATATTTTAAATCAACTATTTCAAAAAACTTAGGTCATAAATAGAAAAGGCTACCACACATAAGGAATCAACCGATAGGTGCGTTTTTCATATTCCGTAAATTCGTTTCCAAAATAGCTTCTTAAAACCTTCTCTTCCACGGAAATCCTGGCTGAATAACAGATTATGGAAAATAAGAATACCATAGCCAATGCAATCGTACCTCTAAGTCCAATCGCTGTCCCAACCAGACTGCAGATACTGCCTGTATAAGCTGGATTTCTTACTTTTTTATAGATCCCGGTCGTTATAAGATGCTGCTCTTTAGAAGTCTGAACGGATAAAGTAAACGATCTTTTTAACGTCAATACCGCCCATAAACGAATTATAATTCCAGCCAGCATTAAAACAATTCCAGGATAGGTGACCACCACTGGCAACTTTGTATTTAGAACGGAGTCCCAGCCTTTCTGGCCAACCATGAAAAAACTCAAGTAAATACATACATAAAAATTAATAATTAACAGCCATTTGGTTCCTTTATCCCGCTTATTGGTTTTATCCGTCCTCCGGTCTTTTGGATGTGTATAGATAACGATAAAAGCTTCTGCTGCTATCATAAGTAATAAAGCTATATGATACATATAAAATGATGCTGAATCAGGAAATTTCAATCTGTCAAACATTCCTGTCTCTCCAATCTTCCAATAATCGGTTTATTTCTTCTGCGCTGCTTTTTTCCATATAGTAAAAATAAAAATGAATCCCCGCCATTATAAAAAAATACACGATTGAGCATAGTATGATTGAACCTGTATTAATGCCAATCCATTTAAATTTCACTGCAAAGAACAGGTTAACTGGATACATCAATGCTGCTTCTGCAAAAAAATGGCCCAGATACGTCTTAAAATTAATTCTCCCTATTAGTTCATCTAAAATGCAGGTAAGAATTAAATACCCCGCCACTTCGAAGGCAAACCCAATAAAGAGGTTTTTACTGCCCTCAGTAACTAAATTAATAATACCTGCCAGCAATATTATGACCGTAAAGCACATTGAAATCGAAGGTATATATGTTTTCAAAACCTTATGCACCATATTATCTCCTTATCTTTTCTTTTAAGTCTGTTATATATTTTCTTGAAACAAGAAGATGCTCTCCGTTATTAAGTTCTACCATAAGTCTGTGATTTGGATAGGATTTCACATTATTGACAGCAGTAATATTAAGTAATTGTGATTTAGATATCCGGACAATCGTTGTTTCCATGAGCTCCGACTCCATTACCTGAATGGTCTTTTTGGTCTCATAAATATTCCTGTCTGAGTAGATAAATGTTTTCCTGTCTATTGTTTCGATGTAGCAAACCTGATCCAAAGGAATCTGATAAACCTTATCATCTTTAAAACCTTCCAGCATAAAATCATATTGCCTGATGTGCTGAATCAGCCTTGTAATCCGTTCCGTCATATTTGGATATCTGATTTCTATCTCTGTTTCCTGTAACTCTTTTCTATGCTGCAGCAACAATCTCAATGGAACACCTCCTGACACGATAAATATAAATCATTTGACCTGTTTACTCAAGTAAATATGTTTTAAATACCCTGTTGAAGGTATATAATACCTGTAACGTGTTTCATTACTTATTTCATTGAAAGGATAGATTTTTATGAAAAGGTTGTTAAAAAAAACTGCAGTAGTGTTCCTGACAATCATGATCCTCTTTATCACTGCATTTTTTATTTATACATCCATCTACTATAAAGCGGAAGGCGTTGCTGTAAACGCACTGAATCAGGATATAAAAAGCGGACGTGCAAAAGAGGAAAAGCAGTATATCCTTTTACCTTCCAAAACCCAGACCGATACGGCCCTTATTTTTTACCCGGGAGGAAAAGTAGAAGCTACGGCCTATTATCCGCTTCTGTCAAAAATATCCAGCCAGGGAATCACCTGTATTCTTGTAAAAATGCCATTTCATCTTGCTGTATTTAACCCCGCAGCAGCAGATAAAATCATGGAGGAGAATCCGGATATAAAAAACTGGTATATTGGCGGACATTCTCTGGGCGGAGCCATGGCAAGCAGTTACATGGCATCTCACCCTGACTCCTTAAATGGACTGATCCTTCTTGGCGCCTATCCGTATGGAGATATTGACACACAAAAGGCACTTGTTCTATATGGAACCATGGATGGTGTGTTGAGCCGGGAAAAAATAAAAGGAGCTGCAGATGTGATTCCCATAGAGGGGGGAAATCACGCCGGCTTTGGAAATTATGGAAGTCAGAAAGGGGATGGAGTTTCTTTGATTTCTGGAGAAGATCAGCAGGAGATAACTACCGACGCAATTCTTAAATTCATTACTCAAAAAGAAAAGGAGAAAAGCAGTCAATAAGCTTTTCTCCTTTTCACTATGATCCAATCGTTAACGGATCACTGCTTTTTGTTCCGCTCTATCACCCTCCAGATTTTCTCCGGAGTTGCCGGAATGCTTAATTCATCCGGATAACTTCCCAGAGAACAAAGAGCATCTGTAATAGCAAAAAATACGGATTCTCCATAGATAAACGGCGGTTCTCCAATGGCCTTTGACCGCTTAATTCCAAGTTCATTCATGCAGCCTTCCATCAGTTCAATATGAAATTCCTCCGGTATATCGCCAATAGTTGGAATCTTATAGGTTGCCGGTGAACTGCTTAAAAGTCTTCCTTTGTCCTGATATACCAGCTCTTCCGTTGTAACCCAGCCCACACCCTGGATAAAAGCACCCTGGATCTGTCCGATATCCACCATTGGGTTGATGCTGCTTGCACAGTCGTGAAGAATATGGGCTGAATCAAGGGTAGTGCGGCCGGTAAGCAAATCAACGGTTACTTCTGTGACTGCCGCGCCAAATACATAATATAAAAATGGATGCCCTTCTCCTTTGTCCCTGTCAAAATAGATACCGGGAGTTGCGTAATACCCGTGATCGCATAAATCAATCCGTTCAACATACGCCTTTTGTACCAGTTCCTTGAATGAGATAAGAGGATTCTCATAATCTGTTTTTCCCTCATGTACCCCATAGACATAGCCGTTTTCAAACACTCCATCTTCTCCGGGATATAACTTTGATATCAGTTCTTTCAGCCTTCCAAGAATTTTAAGTGCGGCATTCTCCACCGCATGACCGTTTAAATCACATCCCGAAGACGCTGCAGTTGCCGAGGTATTGGCAACCCGTTTGGTATTATTGCTTTCAATTCTGATTGTTCCAATAGGAACCCCCAGGGTAGTAGCTGCTATCTGTGCAATCTTCGTGTTAACTTCCTGACCCATCTCAATGGCCCCGTGGGTGACAGAAACAGATCCATCTGTGTATACCTGAATCAGGGCACTTCCCTGGTTTAAATGGGCTGCAGTAAAGGAAATGCCAAACTTCACCGGAGTGATCCCAAGTCCTTTTTTCACAAACCGGTTTTTCTGATTGAACGCAGCAATCTCTTTTTTCCGTTCATCCCATTGGCTGTCAGTTCTCAGTTTTTCTAAAATTCTTCCAATGTCTTCCCCATGATGGATTTCCTGCCCGTAAGGGGCCAGATCCCCTTTGTGGTACATGTTCTTCATTCTCACATCATATGGATCCAGTCCCAGGGTATATGCAATTCTCTCAATTACGCTTTCAATTGCGAAAATTCCCTGAGGTCCGCCAAATCCCCGAAATGCAGTAGCGGGGTGTAAGTTAGTCTTGCAGGGTCTTCCAATTATTTTTATATTCTCAATGTGATAGCTGTTTTCAGCATGAAGCATTGCCCGTTCCAGAACGGAGGTGCTCACATCAGCAACCGCTCCACAGTTGGAATTAAGCTCTACGGAATATGCAAGAATCTTTCCTTCTTTATCAAATGCCACCCGGTAATCGCTTTCAAATGCATGGCGCTTTCCTGTTGAGAGCATATCCTCATCTCTGGTCAGGCGTATCAGAGCAGGGCGCCCGGTATGACAGGCTGTAAGAGCAGCAAGGCAGGCCCAGGAAGTTGCCTGAGATTCCTTTCCTCCGAATCCTCCACCCAGTCTTTTAATGTCTACTGTAACCATATTCTGAGGCAGCCCCAGAACTCCCGATGCCATCTTCTGAATCTCGTTGGGATTCTGAGAGGAGGAATACAGGGTGATGCCGCCATTGTCTTCCGGGACAGCCAGGGCACTCTGGGTTTCCAGATAAAAATGTTCCTGTCCCTCATTTCTGATTACTCCCTCCATATAACAGGGGCAGTCAGCGAAAACAGACTCCACATCACCACGTTCAATTTTACGCACAGGACCCACATACTGATCTCTTTTTATGGCTTCCCTTACAGTCAGCACAGGTGCCTCTTCTTCTACCTCAAACAGGATCTGTTCCATGGCGGCTTCCGCTTCCTTTATGCTTTCTGCAGCTATGATTGCAACAGGTTCACCCACAAACTGTACATGGCCCTGAGCCAGGCATACCTCATCTTTAATGATTCCACCGATCTGATTCTCACCTGGAATATCCTCCGCAGTCAGAACAGCAGCCACTCCCGGCATCTCACTGGCTTTTTGTGTATCCAGTTTTACAATCCGTCCGTTTGCAACCGGACTAACCATGACTTTTACATATAGAAGATTTCCGGGCTTTGGAATATCGTCAATAAACTGGGAACGGCCCATTACGTGATCACGTCCGCTTACGTGTAACGGTGAGGTTCCTGCCTGCCCCCACTGATTATCTTGTCTCATCTGTTCATTTTTCATGACCATCTGCCTCCTGACTGCTTTCATAAGCCAGATAATGTTTCATTAAAAGATTCTCCATTACAGCTTCCCGGTAATCTGCACTCCCTCTCACATCGCCGATGGGTGATGCCTCTCCCCGGATTATGTCATAAGCCTCCAAAAAAGTTTCCTCTGTCATGCGCTTTCCCTCCAGGTAATGAGAGGTTTTTGGCATATAAAGTGTAGTAGGACCCACACCTCCGCAAGCCATGGACGCTTTTTTAATCATACCCTCTGATATCTGTAAGGCTATGGCTGAATTAACTGCGGATATGTCCACTTCTTTTCTCTTGCTCACCTTTTCGAAGTGGATAAAATCGTACTCTCCCACTGGAATGGAAATGGAAGCAACCCACTCGTCTGATTTGTTCTCTGTCTGTTTATAGCCATGATAAAATTCACGGACAGGAATGCTTCTTGTTCCGTCACAGCCTTTTAAATGTACGACTGCGTTTACTGCCATCAAAAGAGGAGCGGTATCTGCTACTGGCGAGGCATTAACAAGATTCCCTGCCAGGGTAGCTGACGATCTTACCTGCTCCGAACACATGCCTGAAACTGCATCGGAAAACTGTGGGAAAATTGGATTTACCTGATCAATAATTTCCGATAAAGTAACTCCGCCTCCAATGGTCAGCTGATTATTCCTGTATGAAATATTCTGCAAAGATGAAATTCTGCTGATATCCATAAGAAGTCTGTAATGCTGGTTTCTTTTCTTGATTCCCACTACCACATCGCTTCCGCCATTTAAAAATCTTAAATTCTGTCCGGAAACAAGTTCTTCGTGGTCTCTTATAAAAGCTTCCAGGCTATCTTCTGAAACAGGAGAATAATATGCATGAACCCCATCATCAATAAAAATATCTTCATGGACAAAAGCCAGCTGTTTTTCTTCTGTCTCCTCCAGATAAGAGGGACGGATTTCTTCAGAATGAATGGTTAAATCCTTTAAATATTCCGGCACTTTGCGAATGGATGCATATCCCGTGCACCGGCAGAGATTTCCCTCTAAATATCTGCGGAACTCTTCTTTTCCGGGATTAGGTCTCTCCAGATACAGAGCCAGTATAGATAAAATTACGCCTGGTGTACAAAATCCGCACTGAGTCGCATGTGCATTTAAAACAGCTTCCTGTATGGGATGAAGCTTTTCTTTTTGTGCAAGCCCCTCTATGGTAATGAGATGCTTCCCCTCCAGTTTTGCCGCCAGATACAAACAGCCCGCAACAGACTTATAATGTACCTCTCCTTCTCTCACCTCCCCGATCACTACCGTGCATGCTCCGCAGTCCCCCTCTCCGCAGCCTTCCTTGGTTCCATTTAACTGAAACCGGCTGCGAAGAAGCTCCAATACTGTTGTTTCCCCATTGACGGAAATCTCTTTCAATTTTCCATTCAGAAAGAAGCGAATCGTCTTTTTCATACCTTTCCTTACTCCTTTTCATTCCTGTTTTTACCGCTGGTCTGCATGCATTTCTTCGGGCATTTGGATAAAAAAAAGCCCCAGGCACACGAAACACACACAAAACAACTGCTTCCTTTGAAGCGGCAGTTCAGTCTGTGCTCATGTAGCCTAGGGCAATTTAAGGTCGCCTGGTCGAGACGCTCAAACCATATTAATGAGCTTATACAAGAAGCAGTCCATATTCAAATACTTCTTTGTATCTTTACAAATAATTATAGCGGATTATACCAGATAGTCAATAAAATTTTCTGTTTTCTAGTATTTTCCTAACTTCATATGACCTGCAAGCTCTGTTTTGGATCTCTGCTTAATAACCCATGCCTCATCCTTGGCCTGAGTGAATGCAGATACACATTTGGGATCTAAGTTATCCTCAATTCCTTCCTTGCACAATGCAATTATCTTCTCTGCTAATGTGATCACTTCCATGTGAATGGCATTGGTACGATCAGAACGGTATATTTTTTCAGCATCTTCTTCACTGAGTTCTTCAAACTTCTCTGCTCCTACTTTACATTTCGGGCAAACTTCCGGAGCAGTCTCTCCTTCATGAACATAGCCGCATACAGTACATTTAAATAATTTCATATAACATGCCTCCTAATTGAATTATTTTTACCAATATTAAAAACTACTATTAGTATCTCTCATACAATCTCATTTGTCAACCAATGAGAATTTTTTCACATTTATTAACAATTTATATATGGTATAACTTGTAGTATCTCCGTTATTGAGTCCGGTGCAAACGTCCGGATTCTCTCTTCCAGTTTTAACAGAGCTGCTTTGATTTTAAAAGCATCAATTCCCGGAGGCGCATAGATTGTAAACAGAACGTCCTTTGTATCCGGAGTTAATCTGGTATCATAGTCCGGCCCTTTTAAAATACTGGAAAACACTCTGGTTCTGTCACTCATTATCATATCACCTGCTGTAGCGGTCAGTTCTCTTCCAGACATAGACTGGTAGCTTTCTTTTCCTGCCGCCAGATTCAGGTGGAGTGGTAGCTTCAGCTTGTTTAAATCATGACCGGCAGTCAGCAGCATGCTCTCCAGCTCATTAAAAAACATGGACTGAAGCAGAGGTGATTTAAAAGCGCATGTTTTTTCCCCTTTTAACATGGAATCAAGCTGTGCCAGCAGGTGATAGCTTTGTCCAAACCTTTTGTAATAGGCTGCGTAGGCGTCAACAGGACTTTGTGTTTTTAATTCTTTTCTGGTAACCCCCTCATATTTCTTCCTCAGCTCATTTAAAAATATGACCTCATCCTCTTTTTTGCATTCTGCTTTTTGCGTAATTCCTTTTACAATCAGGACTCCTAAATGAGTGCCTGGATAAATTTGTTCTACGTTTTTATCAAATATAATCATAAATGCCTCCTGTTTTGTGACTGCTGTCCGATTAAAAGCATGCTTAAAATAATAAAACCACCTCCAGCCCATTGGTTCAGACCAATTGGTTCTTTCAGGAAAAACAGCGACAGTAGCATGGAGGTGAGGGGAATCATACCTGAAAATGCAGCTGTCGTATAAGCATCAGAGCGCCTGACTCCCTCAAAGAAGAAAACAAAAGCCAACGCAGTAACCACCAGACCGTACCAGCCAAGTGCCATCCATTCCTTCCAGCCAATAATGGAAAGTGACGGTACAGACAGCTGATAAAACCCAGGGATCAGAGATAATAAAAAGGCAATTAGTGATACCAGATACATCTGTATCATAGGCGGAACTAAACGTAATTCTGTATCATTACCCTCTTCCCTGTATTTTCTTGAAATAATATTGAATGTTGATTCACTTGCCGCAGCACAGAGAACCAGTAAATTTCCAGCAGCATGGTTTATAGAAAATGCAGCTAAATTCTGTGGATTATTCTGTATCAGTATAATTCCCAACACGCTGCTGACAATGCCTGATACAGTCCAGATATGACAGGTTTCTTTTAATACCAGAAATGCCAGAATGGAGGTAATCGCTGGTGTTGTACCCGTTAAGATTCCAGCTTCCACAGTGCTTGTCAGACCCACGCCTGTCAAAAGGAACAGGCGGAATAAAACAATCCCAAAGCCTGCCTGCAACGTAAAAACTGCCAGTTCCCTTTTCTTTAGACGGGCAGCCGTACGAATAGACCTGACTCCATAAAAAGGGAACAGACAAATAAGCATAATCCCTAAACTGACAGGTGTTACCACGCGTCCATTCATCCTTTCCGTAAGCACCGCCCCAGTAACAACGGAAGTCCCCGCCAGGGAAAATCCAAGCATTAAATAAATTTTTCCAGAAATATTTTTCATCTCATCCCTTTCACACAGCATTGCAATACAGCGGATATTTGCTATAATGATACCGTAAGGAACTGGCTATGGTAAGAGCCAGTTCAGACTTATTTTCAATGGTCCAGTGAAAGGAAATAATATGTGGGGAATAGAATTGTGCACCAACAGCGAAATTAGTCTGGCACGCCAGATTTTCCTCTCCCTTAGAAAACGGATTCTAACAGGAGAGATTCTTCCAGGCGAACCACTGCCCTCCACCAGGGAACTTGCAAAAGGGCTGGGAACCTCACGAAATACTGTATGTGAAGCCTATGAAATGCTGCTGACAGAAGGGTTTATTATCAGCCGGCAGGGTGCCCCATCAAGGGTGGCAGAAGGGCTGCATATGATACCGAAAAGCCAGGGAAGCACTCAGGATACAGAAAAAAGCGAGCCGGTGATCCGTTGGAATTTTAAAACCGGACAGCCGGATCTGTCACTTTTTCCGTGGTCTTCCTGGAGCCAGATGATTCACAAAGCATTAAACAGTCTTCCTGTGCACCAGCTGGAATACAGCGGTCCAAAAGGATATGAACCTTTATGTATCGAGATATCCAGGTGGCTGATGCGCAGCAGAAGCATGGAGGTAGATCCGGAAGATCTGTTTATTACCTCAGGAGCCACCCAGGCATTCTATTTGCTGGTTGATATTCTATATAAAAAAGAACGGCCTTTTGCGTTAGAGAATCCTTCCCACCCAGGGATTCGCACTGTCATAAATGACCGGAATTATCCTCTGTGCTACATGCCAGCAGACCGGCAGGGCGCCGATGAATCATGGATTAAAACAATGGATTTATCAGCCGTATATGTCACCCCTTCCCACCAGTTTCCCTTAGGCAGTATTCTGCCTGCTGCGCGCCGCACATCCATGATTCGGCTGGCAGCAGAAAAGGATTACTATATTATTGAGGATGATTACGACAGTGAATACCGCTACAGCGGCTCACCGGTAACCCCTCTCTACTCCATGGATCCTTCCAGGGTCATCTATGTGGGAACATTTAGCAAAACTCTGTTTCCTGCTCTCAGAATCGGATTTGCCGTGATTCCTAAAGTGCTGCAAAAAAAATGGAGGCATTACCGGAATTATCTGGATGTTCAAAATCCCGTATTGGAGCAGATCGCCCTTACGGAATTTTTAAAAAGCAGGAAGATGGACCATCACATTGGGCGTATGCGCAAAGTGTATGCAAAAAAGCGCGAAACCCTTCTGGCAGCAGCGAAGGAGGTATTTGGCAGCAAGGTTAATTCCTGGGGCGATGAATCGGGACTTCATGTGGCTCTGGAATTTCCAGATATGAATTTTGGAGATGATTTTGTTTTAGATTGCAGAAAGAACGGCATACAGATACAGACTGTCTCTCAGTACTGCAGTGATGAAAATTTACATACGAACAAATTATTATTGGGCTACGGTCATTTAAGTGAAAAGGAAATACTGGATGGCGTAGCTGCATTGAAATCATTGATGGGAACTGACTAAGTATTTACTAAAGGGATAAAAATAAAGGAAGGAATGTATGGTTAATATAGAAACCATGCAAACGGCTATGAAAAATAAAATTTTTAAATTTATAAAATTATTTTTACTTTGTTTTTTTATATGCACTATTGCATTAATCATATATGATACGATAGTACACCATACATTTATTACTCATTATAATTACATAAATGATCTCCGTATAACCATACCGATAAGTTTGATATGTAGTATTGCTCAGTTAAAAAATAAAGATTCAACATAAAAATTACCGGAGAAAAGACAGCCAGTGTCTTTTTCTCCGGTCTTATTTTTTTGAGCTTCCTCAATCCAATATCAGCTTAACTCCGAAACCTTTCTGTACGTAAGTTAGAAATTTCATATCCTTTTCCTTTATCTGGCCGATTACATTCAAACGTTCATCCATCGGAAGATCCACACGGGCAATTTCAAGCTCCCCCATATACCTTAAATATTTTTTATTGGAGATGGAGATGCTTCCTGCTTTTCTGATCCGCATCCCGTTTTCTCTTTCTTCCGCTTCTATCACCTGTTGATATAATCTGGATTCCTGGGAGCGGAACAGATATTCACTGGAATCGGGTCTGTCATGATGAATCTGATCTCTTACAAATTCATAGCCTGGTAATAAGTCAGCCCTCAGCTCCACATAACCCTGGCTGATGCATTTTACCGCTTTCCAGTCCTTCTCTGTGATGTCCACATCTCCAACCAGCACCACATCACAGCATCCCTCCATGGAAAGCTCCAGCATGTTATATGCCACCTCATCCATTCGGCTTCTGTGGTCTTCCACGGTTGGTAATCCTTCAAAAAGCGGTCCTCTGAGCGTCAAGTTACCCGGCACAAATGCCATGGTTGTAAATCCCAGATATTTTAACCGGTTGTTGATTTTTCTCACCTGTCTTAAAGACAAGGCGGTAAACTGTTTGGGATAAAAGTTATGGCAGGCTGCAAATTTAGTAAAATCTGCCCCACACTGTTTCCATTCCAAAAGTTCCTCCTCCATAATGGTGGAGGCATTAAAAACAACATAAAAGTGTTTGGATATTTCAACCACTTCCCTGGGGGAAAAGCCATAATCCAGCCTTACATGGGTGATTCCTAAGGATTTTAATTCTTCCATGCTGGCAACACCAAGCTTTTCATAGGTTTCCGGCCCCACATCCGCAATCAGGTTTAATTTTACTTCCCTGCAACAGTCTAAAAGGTGTCTGATACTCTTACTATAATCCACCCCTGTCTCTTCCGGTATGTGGAGAGAGGTAAATGCATAGGTGACTCCGTTTTTTACCGCTTTTTTAATCAGCGCTTCATTCTTCTCCATTCCACTGGAGAAGTAGATGGAAATTCCAGTTTTCATTATTCCTCTCCGTATACCTCATTGATTCTGTTTTCATCTACGCCAAAGAAGTAAGTTACTAAAAATCCGCCTGCGTAGGCTACCAGCATAGCCAGTATAAAGGACAGCTGCTGACCCGGTTTTACAATCAGAAGCCCGAACAGACCGGAAACACCCTGGGAA
Organism: Paenibacillaceae bacterium; assembly: GCA_015057775.1. GTDB lineage: Bacteria > Bacillota > Clostridia > Lachnospirales > Lachnospiraceae > Lacrimispora. The sequence goes on from SVDT01000107.1 coordinate 12,624, forward strand.
ACGGTTCCCAGATGAAGAAGTGCTGCCAGCGCTCCTCCGAAGCCGCTGCCGATGCAGGCAGTTAAGAATGATCTGCCAAGAGGCAGGGTAACTGCGTACATCATTGGCTCTCCGATTCCAAGAATTCCTACTGGTATAGAGTCTCTTATGTATCTTTTTAATTTCTTATTTTTTGTTTTTACGTAAAGAGCGATTCCAGCCCCTACCTGACCGCCGCCTGCCATCATTAAGATCGGAAGCAGATAATTGATGCCGCCTGTGGCACCAG
>SVDT01000108.1 GCA_015057775.1 Paenibacillaceae bacterium
TCTGCATCTTCAGGCACATGATCAAGAGCAACGTTTCGCGCTGTGTCAAATCTCCATGGGGAAATGGTTTCCTCATATACAGTCGCCCCCCTGGCTCTGAGCTTTTCAACAGTGCCGTCCGTAGAGCCTGTATCGGTCACAATCACTTCATCGGCTTCCGAAACCGCATCCATCCACCGATCAACAAACTGCTCTTCATTCTTGCTGATTGCATAAACGCATATCTTATATCGGTTCAATCAAACCATCTCCTTTTAGAATATTCTGATTGCTAGATACAATATATGCAAAAACAGTTTGTCCTGTGATAAAAATAAGACAATCCGGTTTCTTTAGGAAAGATTGACTCCGTATACGATTTCATAAATCTCTTTCTTATAAGGCATAAATTCCTCCTCAGTAAATGGCTTTCCATAACTAGTCACCCATAACTGCATTGGACTGTCCTGTGGTTTTAACGGCATTTGTTCATAGTAAAAATGATTCACATAAAATCCCAGCCGTTCATAAAAGACTGCCCTTTTTCCTGTTGCGGGATTTTCCTCTGTCACAGGCTCAATTTCCAGAAATACAGGTTTTTTTATTTCTTTCACTGCTTCTTCGATCAGAAGTTTGCCATAGCCCTTTCCTCTTGAAATCTTTGCAGTTGCCAAATGCTCAAAAAAAGCACATCCAGGCAGATCCCAGTATCCCAGAAACGCCATAATTCTCCCATCTTCTTCCACTGCCAGTGTATGATAGGCGGGGTTGTCAAACACAAGTTTCTGGCTTTCCTTTGTACGTCTTTCCTGTTCTATAAATGACTCCTCATAAATGGCATATATTTCTTCAAAGCGGTTCTGTGGTTCTCTGATTAACATTTTCTATCTCCTGTGGTTCTTATTATATTATTTGTATCTATTGTATCATAAATTTCTTATATTTGCAGACAAATACACCCTGTCCGGATCTCTCCTGTTGATCTGGCAGGAGAAACCCCGGGCAGGGCGCATGGTTATATTACTTTAAGTTTATCTGTTTACTGAATCGTGATTCTTCCCAGTCCTGCCGGATTTGCATAATCAGCGCCTACATTTCCGCCTAAGTTATTGCGGATGAAGGCTGAGAGAATATCCACATCTGTCATTACATCGTCACGGATTACTTTGCTGTTTTTAAACATTGTCATACCATCACCAGCCATCTTTAACATGTAATTGTGGGAAGCTACGGTATAAACTTTGGACGTATCAAGAGGAGAATCGCCAATCATGATATCTGCGACCCGGTATGCTCCTGCCACTTTTACAAAGTTGCCTTTTTCATCTACCTGTACACTGGATGGAACTGAGGTTTTAATGGTATATTTTAAACCAGATACCTGTAAAAAGCCACCGCTTTCCTTGGGATAATTACGGGAAGCCATCTCCAGGGCATCCTTAATCTGCTGTCCGGTAACTTCAACTACACAGCCCATGTTGCCAAAAGGATGTACAGTAAGTGTATCGTTGTATGTGATATTTCCTGGTTTAATACCTGCACGGACACCGCCGCCGTTTACAATACCAATGTCTGCCCCAAGTACCTGGCGGTATGCATCTGCACAGAGATCACCTAAGTTGGTTTCTCCGCTTCTGACCGCCCGTTCCCCTGTAGCAGGATTATTGATGGTCAGTTCCACATCAGTATGTCCCAATACAACCTTTAATGATTCATTATACTGGGCCTGAATGTGCTTGATAAACTGGTCTGTATCATAATCCAGGGCTTTTCCATCCTTGGATACTGCTGTTTTACCAGGAACAACCAGCTGGCTTCCCAGAGTAAGGACGTTTGGATCTTTAATCTTGTCCCTGTTTGCATTATAAATTTCTCTCCATCGGTCAAAAGAACCTAATTCTCTTTTTGCAATACGGCTTAAGGAATCCCCTTTTTGTACGGTATAGGTACTGGATACTGCACCTGCTGGAACTTCCGCTACTAACTCACTGGCAATAGAACCGTCAGGGCGTATGGTCAGCTTTCCAATATTCTTTAATTTAGTTCCTGTCTGGGTAAGGAGCACGTCCTTTCCATCTTTGTTCTTTATATTTTTTGAGTATTCTTCATGAGAGTGACCGTCAATTAATGCATCAATTCCATTTGTATTCTTTATTACACTGTCAGAAGTCCACCGGTCAGTGGTGCCGTTTTCCCCCAGATGGCCTACTAAAATAACGTACTGCGCACCTTCTGTTCTGGCACTGTTAACGGACTGCTGAATCTGATCGTAAAGCTTCTTTCCCGTTTCATCTTCACAGAAACCATAAATATAATTGCCGCTTCCATCCTGGAAGTAGGCGGGTGTTGACTTGGTAAAGCTCTCCGGTGTGGTTGCACCAACCAGAGCAACTTTTGTATTTCCGTATGTAAACATCTTATAAGGAGCAAACACTGGAGTATTGGTCTTTAAATCCATAAAGTTGCTGGAATAGTATCCGCAGCTTAATTTGCCTGCCAGTTCCAAAAACCGTGGCATACCGTAATCATATTCATGATTGCCCGGTACGGCAAAATCATATCCGACCTGATTCATAATGTCAATGATGTATCCGCCGTCAGAAAGTGTTCCGATGGGAGCTCCCTGAATCGCATCACCAGCATCAATCAGAGTCACATAGGGCGTCTGGGCTTTCATCTCTTTTTTATAAAGAGAAAGACCTGCATAACCGATTTTTTCATCAATGCCGCAGTGAACATCATTGGTATACAGAATCACAATATCCTGATCTGCAGCCCTGGCAGGAAACGATAGACCTGTGGTTAGGGACAAAACCATGAGTACGGATAGGCAAAGAGACAGAAACCTTCTTTTTGTACTTCCTTTCATTGCTTGAATCCTCCTTTAACATATGCTTTTTCCTATATTATATCAGAACAATGTAAAATTTCCATATTATTTTGTTAATATTTTCCTTTTATCTGATACTTTATTTCACAAAAAAACCTCTCTGTCTTAGCCTGTTGGCTTCGCAGAGAGGTTTGTAATTTATTTATTCAGTTTCTGTTTCTTCACTCACTTTAATTCCAAGATCTACCAGCTGTTTGGGATCTACCGGAGCCGGTGCCTCAGACATTAAACAGGAGGCATCTTTTACTTTCGGGAATGCAATTACGTCACGGATGCTGTCTGCCCCAACCATCAGCATGATTACACGGTCAAGACCATAAGCCAGACCTGCGTGAGGCGGTACACCGTATTTAAATGCATCTAACAGGAAGCCGAACTGCTCATTTGCCTGCTCTTTGGTAAAGCCCAGTACTTCGAACATCTTAGACTGTATATCAGCCTGGTGGATACGGACAGATCCCCCGCCTAACTCTGTACCGTTTAACACGATATCATAAGCTTTGGCGCGTACAGCACCCGGATCGGTATCGATCAGAGCCCAGTCTTCTTCCATAGGCATGGTAAATGGGTGGTGCATGGCTGTAAAGCGTCCCTGTTCCTCGGAATACTCCAGTAACGGGAATTCAGTTACCCATAAGAATTTAAATACATCCTTCTTTAAGAGTTCTAACTGTCTTGCCAGTTCCAGACGAAGGTTACCCAGTACGTCAAAGACAACCTTGTCTCTGTCTGCAGCAAATAAAACAAGATCTCCTGGCTGTCCATCCATGGCATCTGCCAGTGTCTTAAGCTCTTCTTCTGACATAAATTTGGAGAAAGAACATTTGTAAGTTCCGTCTTCGTTTATTGCCAGATAAGCAAGGCCTTTTGCACCGAAGCCCTTTGCATAATCTACAAGAGCATCGATCTTTTTCCTTGGCATGGCTCCCTGTCCTTTTGCATTAATGCCGCGGACAGATCCACCGTTTTCTAAAGCTCCCTTAAATACAGCGAACTCGGTATCCTTAACTACATCAGATACGTTTTTCAGTTCCATTCCAAAACGCATATCCGGCTTATCAGAACCGAAACGGTCCATGGCTTCTCTCCAGGTCATACGTGTAATCGGAAGCTCCAGATCGAAATTGCAGATTTCCTTAAACAGCTTTTTTAACAGTCTCTCATTGACTGCAAGTACATCTTCCACATCTACAAAGGACAACTCCATATCGATCTGTGTAAATTCCGGCTGTCTGTCTGCACGTAAGTCTTCATCACGGTAGCATCTTGCCAACTGGAAATAACGGTCATATCCAGAACACATCAGCAGCTGCTTAAAAAGCTGGGGAGACTGGGGAAGAGCATAAAAGGAACCAGGATGAACACGGCTTGGCACCAGATAATCTCTTGCACCTTCCGGTGTGCTCTTAATGAGAGTCGGTGTCTCGATCTCTAAAAAGCCTTCTTCTGCCAGAAATGCTCTTGTTAAGGTAGCAACCTGGCTTCTGATCATGATATTTTTCTGAATGTCCGGTCTTCTTAAATCCAGATAACGGTATTTCAGTCTCAGTTCTTCTTTTGTTTTGCTGTTTTCCTCAACCGGGAAAGGAGGAGTCTCAGATTCTGAGAGAATTCTAAGGCTCTTGGCACGCACTTCAATGGCGCCTGTGGCCAGATTCTCATTCACACCGCCTGATCGGTTCTCTACCACGCCGGTAACAGCGATAACAAACTCACTTCTCAGTTTCTCTGCTTTTGCAAAATTTTCTGCTCCACAATCGCTCTCTTCGAAGATGATCTGCAGAATTCCGGAACGGTCTCTTAAATCAACGAATATAATTCCGCCCTTATTTCTGCTTTTCTGAACCCAGCCCATTACTGTAACTTCGTTTCCTGCACAGGCTGCTGTAACTTCCGTACATCTATGGGATCTTTTTAAACCCAACATTGACTCTGCCATAATTTCCTCCTAATTTGTTTCCTTCAGTGCTTCTTTATAAAATTCCTTAAACTGGGTATATCCTTCTTTTATAAGGCTTTCCTTCTGGAACTTTTTATTTTTATTCATCTGGGATACCAGAACTGTCTTACCTTTGGCGCGTTCATTCATGGCCTCTTTCACAGCTTCATTCATGACCGCATCGCTCACACCCTTCTCAATCAGGAATGCAAACCGTTCTTCGCTGCCAGGTACTGCAAAGCCTTCTTCCATAAGAATGGTGATGATCCGTTCAAAACCAATGGAGAATCCGCACGCAGGAGTATCCATACCGGTGAATTTGCCGATCATCTTGTCATAACGGCCGCCTCCGCCTACGGAACCTGGGAAACCGTCTACCAGAATCTCAAAAATAGTTCCTGTATAGTAGGACATTCCACGTACCAGAGTGGGATCAAATTCGATCTTAAACTGGCTGGTGGTGATTGCACTCACACTGTCAATAATAGCCGCCAGATTCTCTGCCTGTTCCGGATCCATGGCATCTTTTAATGCTTCCTTTAGGCTTCTGACACCGGATGCGTCTCTGGTCACTGTCTCAAACAGGGCTAAATAGTTATTGACATTCTCTTCCGGATAACCCGCTTCCTTTAATTCCCGGGCCACGCCATCCATACCGATCTTGTCCATCTTATCAAGAATAATAAAAACCTGGTCGTAAGACTCTTCTGAAAATCCGCAGTGAGCCGCCATGCCCTTTAAGATATTACGGTCATTAATTCTTACTGTATATCCTTTAAATCCAATCTTTCCAAGGAGTGTGGTCGTCGCAAGAATCAGTTCGATCTCCGCCAGTCTGGTGGGATCTCCAAGGATATCGATGTCACACTGGACGAACTGTCTGAAACGTCCTCTCTGGGGACGGTCTGCTCTCCAGACGCTTCCCATCTGAAGGGATTTAAAAGGGGCTGGTAAAACTGCTGCATTGTTGGAATAATATCTGGAAAGGGGAACTGTCAGATCATAACGCAGTCCGCTGTCAACCAGATCATTCTCCATCTGCGCTGTTTCCAGATTCAGTTTTTCTCCCCGCTTCATAATCTTGAAAATCAGTTTTTCATTGTCGCCGCCCTGTTTGCTGCTTAAGTTCTCAATGTGTTCTACACAGGGAGTTTCAATGGAATTAAATCCAAATCCGCCGTATGTCTCCCGAATCTGGTTCATTACATATTCCCGCACCTGCATTTCCGCAGGGAGTATGTCCTTCATTCCGGTAACCGGTTTCTTTTTTAATGACATTTTTTTCACTCCGTTTATTATATTTTCTATCTTTCCTGGAAATCGCAAATCATGCTTTCTATTTTAAATTACATTTCTGATTTTGCAAGCATTTTTTCTTTTCTTTCTATCATTTCATCGATTCGGGCGATGTACTGCTCTACATCCTTAACATTTTCCACCCTCTCCAACCGGTTCTCCGATGGAAAAACAACTTTCGTGGTGGTTCCCGCACCGCAGGCTGCTATAGTCTGCTTTTCCTCCATAATCAGGATATTGTAGATACAGGCTTTTCCAGGGGCTGAATATCCCACATTCTCAAAGTTACCGGCCATATTTTTCTGTCGGTAGAGGTAGTAAGGCTCCTGCCCCATGCTACGGGCGTAGGTTGCCGTTAAATCCACCATCTCCTGAGTTCCTGTAATTTTCAAATCTCCGTATTGTTCTTTATACATATTAAGGCGGGCTGCCCGCTTAATCGCCAAAGTATGAACAGTGATGCCGTCCGGCCCCAGAGACTTAATCTCTTCCATGGTCCGTCTTACATCTTCCATATCCTCCCCAGGCAGTCCGATAATTAAATCCATGTTAATATTGTCAAAGCCCAATGACCTGGCTAATAAAAAGCGGTCCTTTACCATCTCCACAGTATGGCGGCGGCCGATGATCTTCAGGGTCTCCTCTTTCATCGTCTGAGGATTTATGGAAATACGGGATACACCATATTTCTTTAATACCCCAAGCTTCTCCTGTGTTATGCTGTCCGGTCTTCCGGCTTCTACTGTAAATTCTTTTACATTAGTGAAATCAAACGTATTCTTAAGCCTTAAGATCAGCTTTTCCAAATGCTCTGCACTGAGCGAAGTAGGCGTACCGCCTCCTATATACACAGTGTCAAGAGTCTTTCCTGCCATTCGACTGGCTGTAAACTCCATTTCTTTAAAAAGAGCTTCCAGGTAATCATCCATTCGCTTCTCCCACTGGCTGATGGGAAATGACGTGAAGGAACAGTAAAGACAGGTGGTGGGACAGAAGGGAATTCCGATATAAAGGCTGTATCCGTTTTCATAATCAATGTCTGACAGCAGATCCAACTCTTTTTTCGCAATTTCCAGACTTAAATCCACCTTCTGATCACTGGTTAAATACGTATGTTTCATATAATCAGAAACTTCCTCTTCTTTACTGCCGGAAAGAAGTTTTGTCATGGCTATTTTAACCGGACGTATCCCGGTAAGTGTTCCCCAGGGCAGTTCCCTGCCAGTCAGTTCTCCCGCCATACCATAAAGCATCCGCTTTATCCGGTTTTTGGTTTCAAAGCGGTCGGAAAAGTCCACCTTGGTTTCGGAAGCTTTTGTTATTCCCTGCTCCCTGTCTTCCAGACTTAACCGGAAGAAATCATCTCCAGTCACGCCATGGACAAGGAGCCGGAAATCTTCATCGGATTTCTCCTCATGAAGGTAACGTTCTCCCGGATAAAATGCCATAAGCAGTTCCCTGATATCCTGTTCAAAGGATTGATCATCTAATATTAAACCTATCATTTTTAGTCCCTATCCTCTGTATAATGCCACCGGATTATATGATTTTTCATGACCGATGGTAGTAACGTCTCCATGTCCCGGATATACCATGGTATCACCGGGAAGAGGGAACAGCTTTCCTCTGATGGAGCTTATAATTTTTAACTGGTCTCCAGTGGGAAAATCGGTACGTCCAAGAGATTCTAAAAAGAGAGTATCTCCGCTGATTAATACGTCTTCCTCTTTCATATAGTAGCAGACGCTGCCTTCTGTATGACCGGGAGTTGCTATTACATGAGATAAAATCCCTGCAGGATTAATGGTTTCCCCATCTGTCACGTAGCAATCTGCCTCTATGGAACACAGCCTTCCAATGTTTGAGGAAAGATTTACAGACGGATCGTTTAACAGTATTTTTTCATTTTCTCCGGCATAAATTACGATCTCTGGAAACGCCTGTTTTATCTCATTGACTGCCATAATGTGATCAAAGTGGCCATGAGTGAGTAAAATGGCTTCCGGTGTTACAGACAGCTTCCTGCACTGCTCCAGAATAAATTCCCCTTCATCGCCGGGATCCACAATAATTGCCTTTTTTAACTGCTCCCGGAAAATAATATAACAATTGGTACCAATCTGCCCCACCGGGTATGTTTTAATTCTGAAATCACTCATATTCTTATCTCCTGTTTCAATCCTTCCCATTAATCCGTCCGTTAAATAGTAAATACCGGAATATCCGTTCCATACAAAAGCTTTGCCTGATAATAATCTGCATACTCCATGTAGAGAATATTATCCTCACTTCTAGTGGTTATGAAGTAATCAGCCGCGGCAAACAGACACCTGATATCATCTTCTGTTTTGCCCATTCTTACTATAATTTCTTTGCCGTCTGTCTCCAGTTCCTCTGACACCGCTAAAACCTGCCGATATCCCTCTTCACCGGCAGAAGGACAGATATATAATAAAAGTCTGGTATCTGCAGGACTTGACGCTGCATATTCCGTTAAAATCCTTTTCCAGAGGGAAAATGGACTTATATAATCTGCAATCAGAAGAATCGTCTTCCTGTCTGTTTTTGGAATTATCGGATTGATCTGATTCCATTCTTCTCCCGGATCAAACTTCTTTATGAAATCTTCAGCCGGCAGCAGAAACTCGTTCTGATTTTCTATCAGCTTCTCCTCTGTCCAGTTCCACCAGGCGATCCGGCTTAAAGCTCTTCTCTGCGCCTCATCAAACCGGTATCCAATGATTTTAGCCGGATTTCCACCCACCATTGCATAGGCAGGCACTGATTTTGTGACCACACTTCCGGCTCCGATTACCGCTCCGTTGTGTATGGAAACACCACTCATAATCGTGGCCCCATTGCCGATCCAGACATCGTTTCCAATGAGTACAGAGCCTTTTCTTTTGGTTCTGTCAGGAACCGCTGTGGTCACAAAAGAAGGGCACCCCTGAAATACGGATTTGTAATTATGATTTAAATTAACAAGAAATGTAATTTTATCAGCAAAGGCACAGTACTTTCCGATCTGTACACAGTGAACCCCTTGTGCAACGTTAAAGTTTAATCCTGACTGTATTTCCGCACCCACGATATAGCTGTCTTTATCGATCTGCATAAAAGGAAACCGTTCCTCGAAGCCTGTAACAGGCATGGTAAGTCTGGTTAAGCTTTTCACTGTCTGTGGAAGATATTTCACGGGATATACCACGGTCCACAACACCTTTCTGAATAAAAAGAGAAAAACTGCGTTATCCCGCAGTCCTCTCAATGTCAATTACACCTTCGATTTGTCTCAGTTTATCAACCAGTTTTCCAAGCTCTTCCACGCCATGAGTCTCAAAGGTCATGGTAATGGTGGCTTTTCCCTGTTTGTTGGTTCTGGAATTCATGGAAGTGATATCAATCTGCCTTTCAGTAAATACCTTGGAAATGTCAACAAACATACCGATTCTGTTATTGGCAAAAATTTTGATTTCCGTAGAATAACGTTCTTTTGTATTGTCCCCTTCCGGCTCCTGCCACTCTGCATCGATTAAGCGGTTTCTCTCATCTTCCGGAAGATTTAAAACATTGACGCAGTCTGTTCTGTGAATGGAAATGCCTCTTCCTCTGGTTACAAAGCCTACAATCTCATCGCCTGGTACTGGAGAACAGCATTTGGAGAAACGGACTGCAAGGTCGTGAATTCCCTTTACAACAATTCCGCTTCCGGAACGTCTCTTAATTGGAAGTCTGCTGCCCATATCCTCAATGTCATTTAATATGGTGGTGTCAGTTACGTCTTTCTTTAATTTCTTATCCTTTTCATCCACCATCTTATTGATGACCTGGCCTTCTTTCAGACCGCCGTGGCCAATGGATGCAAGCACAGAATCCCAGTCGCGGAAGGCATAGCGCTTCATTACCTTGCTCTGATATTCCGGTTTGTTAATCTCTGAATAATTAATTCCTTTGGCTTTACAGTAGCGGTCCACCATCTCCTTGCCCCGGAGAATATTGTCTTCTTTCAGCTCTGTCTTAAACCATTGGTTGATTTTATTTTTTGCCTGAGTGCTTTTCACCACATTCAGCCAGTCCCTGCTTGGGCCTTTGCTGTTCTGAGAGGTGATGATCTCCACCTGGTCACCGTTTTCAATGACATATTCAATGTTCACCAGCTTGCCGTTGACTCTGGCACCCACCATCTTGTTTCCGACTGCACTATGGATGGAGTATGCAAAATCAATGGGCGTTGAACCGCTGGGAAGATTCTTCACATCACCTGACGGAGTAAAGCAGTAAACACTGTCGGAGAACAGATCTAAGTCACCCTTAACCATATTTAAGAATTCCTTGTTGTCGGACATGTCCTTCTGCCATTCTAATATCTGGCGGAGCCAGCTTAACTTCTCCTGTTCTTTGCCTGCCGCAACCTGACCGCTTCCGCTCTCTTTATACTTCCAGTGAGCCGCAATTCCATATTCGGCAGTCCGGTGCATCTCATACGTACGGATCTGAATCTCAAAAGGCTGGCCGTTGTTGCCGATCAGTGTTGTATGAAGGGACTGGTACATGTTGGGTTTGGGCATGGCGATATAATCCTTGAAACGCCCCGGGATAGGTTTATACAGTTCGTGAATTACGCCAAGTGCAGCATAACAGTCTTTTACGTTGTCAACAATAATCCGCACTGCGAACAGATCATAGATCTGATCCAGTGTTTTATTCTGGTTGACCATTTTTTTATAGATGCTGAAGAAATGTTTAACACGTCCGTCCACTCTGGCTTCTATTCCAGCTTCCTTTAAATGTTCTTCCACCTCATCAACAATACTCTTTACAAAGTATTCTCTGGCATCTTTTTTTAGAGATATTTTTTCTGCCAGCTCATAATAGGTGTCCGGCTCTAAGTATTTTAAAGACAGATCATCCAGTTCAATTTTTATTTTGGAAATACCAAGACGATGGGCAATGGGAGCATAGATCTCCATGGTCTCCTTTGCCTTTTCCTTTTGCTTTTCAGGCCTCATGTACTGAAGCGTCCGCATATTATGAAGACGGTCGGACAGCTTAATAATAATGACACGAATGTCCTTCGCCATGGCTAAGAACATCTTTCTTAAATTCTCCGCCTGAATCTCCATCTTATCCATAGACCAGGAAATCTGGGTCAGTTTGGTGACTCCGTCTACTAAAAGAGCCACCTCTTCCCCAAATTCTGCCTTCAGTTCATCTAAGGACATAATGGTATCCTCTACCACATCATGGAGGATGCCTGCAGCAATGGTCTCTTTATCCATCTCTAAATCGGCCAGAATGATGGCAACACAAAGAGGATGAATAATGTAGGGTTCACCGGATTTGCGCACCTGGTCCTTATGGGCATCGGCTGCGATGTGATAGGCTTTTTCTATCATGGAAATATCATCAGATGGGTGATATCTCTTTATGCTCGCAACCAGTTCTTCATAAAGGGCTTGCGGACTTGTAAAATCAGCGGGCGCCTCCAGATCAATGTCTACTTTCTTCATTTCCTTATGTTCTTTATCGAATTCAGTTACCTTGTTTTTCTCCATCATTGGATTATCTGCCATATGCCGTCACCTTTTTGTAACATTATTGTTTTCACCGATTTTTAAACGTAGTTATCATACATTATACGTATTGTTGTCGAAAAAAGCAATTATTTTTTCTTTCTCTTCCTGTCCGATAAATGCGGCTTCCAGTGCATAACGATTCATCTGTCTTAAATCCGCTTCTGTAAAACCCATATGTTTTTGAATCAGTTCTGCTTCTTTTTCCAGTGTGGTATCCGATACGGTCATATTGTCCGTATTATAGGTTACCGGAATCCCCCAGTCATAAAAAGCTTTCAATGGGTGCTGATCAATGGAAGGAACCGCTTTTGTCTGAAGATTGCTGATCACGCACATCTCTAAGGTAATTTTTTCCTTTTTTAAGAGGTCCATACAGGATTCTGACTGAATTGCAGCACAACCATGTCCGATTCTCCTGGCCCCATAGGAAACTGCTTTTATAATATTCTCGCAGTCTCCGCATTCTCCTGCATGTATGGTAAATGGAATATTTTTCTGTCCGGCTCTTTTAAAAAGAGGTTCAAAATGAGCCATGGGAACAAGACCTTCCGGTCCTGCAATATCAACACCCACAACGCCCTTGCCAAGATAGGAAGAAGCCAGCTCAAAGGTCTCCTCATTCTCTTTATCGGAACCGTTCACCATTGAACAAAGTAAAAGTCCTGCTTTTAAATCAGTTCCTTCCATGCCCCTGTTCATACCTTTAATAACGGCTTCTAAAATTCGTTCCTTTGAAAGTCCCTTTCTCATATGAAGCTGAGGTGCAAAACGGATTTCACTGTAAATAAGTCCCTGGGCTGCAAGGTTTCTGGTTAAATCCTCACTTGCCAGTGTCAGAGCTTCTTCTGTCTGCAGAAGCTGCCCTGGTAAATCAAAACATTTCAAATAATCCACAAGGCTTTCACAGTTTTCCCCCACTGATACACTATCCTTTATATCCTGTCCTTCAAAATCATATCCAATCTGCGCTGCTAAAAGTCTTACCACGTCAATCGATAAAGACCCATCCAGATGCAGATGGAGGTCAGTTTCCGGTCGCTTCATAATGATCCCTCCTTCATTCAATGGAAATATTCTATCATATAATAAGGAAAGCAACAATTATTT
>SVDT01000109.1 GCA_015057775.1 Paenibacillaceae bacterium
GCCATCTTCTGAGTTGCAAAATAACGGATTCCACAGCCTTTCATAATCTGGGGCAGCTGTCCGTTAAAACCGAAGCAGTCCGGCAGCCAGACCATTACGCTTTCTATGCCAAGTTCTTTTCGAAACCACTTTCTTCCGTACAGACACTGACGGATCAGGCTCTCTCCCGATACCAGATTGGTATCAGGTTCCACATACATGCCGCCCTCAGGGATAAAGGATCCCTCTTCCACTTTCTTTAAAAGGCGTCCATATAACTCAGGATAATGTTCTTTTACATTCTCCATAATCGGCGGCTCACATAAGAGAAATTTATAATCTTCATATTCATCGGATAAGGCAATCTGGGTGGATAGGGTTCTTGCACATTTGCGTTTTGTCTCTTCCCATGGCCACAGCCATGCCAGATCCAGGTGGGATTGTCCGAAAATGGTGAACTCCGGAGCCGTTGATCCGTTTACGCAGGTAAGAAGTGGCGCCAGTTTTTTCCTGGCCTCACGAAACGATTCATTCCGTCCTTCCCGGTCCAGTTCAAAGTCAGCTGTAAATGTAAATTCCAAAAGTCCCTGATTTATTTTCATCGCTCTTAAGGATTTGGGATCAAGCCCCTCAGAAAGCTTACTTAATGTAAATACGTCCATAAGCAGCTGAAATGCATCTTCGTTCCAGATTCCAAAATCCGAATCTCCTACCTTAACCTGAAACTCCGGTGGTTCTGGAACCGCAGTACGAAAATCAGGGCATGGTCCGCCCTTTTCCAGTCTCGGTCCATGCCCTGCATAGCTTTCTGCCACAACAAAAAAACGCTCACCTGCCGTTGCATGGCGTGTCAGTGTAATTCCATCGTGCTTTAAATCTCTGGAACCTGCCGTTTTCCCATTTACCCATAAAAGCATCTCACCGCCCACCTCCGGGTGAAGGAAAATCCGCTTTCCCTCCGCCTCTTTCGGCATAACGATCTCTGTTAAAAACCAGCCGTATTCCCATTTGCTGCCCCAGGGGGTTCCCTGAGGCATGGGGTAAAACTCCTGTTTTAGTGCTTCCTCATAAGAGAAATGCTCTTTTGTCGTAAAACCGGTAAAAGTCACTGATGAAAGTCTTTCAAATAAATGGTTTTTTAATTCTTCCATCCATATGTGAATCCGTCCGTTTCGTTCTGCAGCAAGCTCCATCTGCATATCCTCCCTTTTCTGATACAGTTATATTGCACCATTATATGATATCTCACAGGCAGTGACTATGCATAGTTTGTCAAGTTACTGTATATCTTTTGCAAATCTTGCAAAAATATAATTCCTACAATTGAATCTTTATAGTTTTTATTTCATAAGGCTTAAAGGAAAGAGCAATCCGTCCGTTTTCTGCCGGAACCTTATTCGTCTCCTCTTCCATACAGTTGCATTCGCTGATCTGTGCACCCTCTGTCATGGAGAATGTTACGTGGGTATTGGTCCGCATGCCATAAGACTCATAGAAACGTACAATCAGTCCATCCCCATCTTCACAATGCTTCACTGTGTCAGCCAGTATATTTTCATTCTCAATCTCTAAGAAGGAACAGGACAGAACACCATCTCCCTTAATTTCAGTAGAAATAAGAGGACAGTTTAAGTCATACGCTTCCTGTATTACTCTGCCAGCACGGAAATCTCCTTTATGAGGCAGCAGAGAATAGGTAAATGTATGCTCTCCCTGATCTGCATCCGGATTTGGGAAAATGCCGGATTTTAATAACGTAAGGCGAATGACAGAATCTTGAACGTCATAACCGTATTTGCAGTCATTTAAAACAGCAGCACCATACCCTGCTTCTGAAACATCCGCCCATTTATGGGCACATACTTCAAATCTTGCCTGATCCCAGGTGGTATTTTTGTGTGTCGGCCGGCTTACATTACCAAACTGAATGTCATAATTGGCCTCGTTACACAGAATATCCAGAGGGAAGGCAGCCTTTAACAGCATTTGATGCTCATTCCAGTCGATTCTGGTCTTAAAATCAATTCTCTTTGTATGACTGTAAAAGCAGATCTGCTGTTCAATGACAGAATCCATGAATTTCCGTTTTACAAGTACCACTGCTCTGACCGGGCCATTTTCTAACAGCTTCATTTCCGTTACGTCATTTACCTGCCACTGTTTCTCCTCAAAGGTAGAATCAATATTCCATGCATCAAATTCCAGTGGCCGGTCTTCAAATACAAGCAGTTCATTTCCCGCTTTTCCTTCCTTTAACAGACTTCTTTCTTCTGTTCTGTCGTAGATACGGGATAGATTTCCTTGCTGGTCAAATTCCACCTCATAATATGGGCTGACTGCCTTTATCACAGCTCCTTCTTCCCTGCATTCCACAGAAGTAAATACGGACTCTGCCTTCTCCAATGAATCACCTGCCGAAAGTACCGTTACACCCTTTGATGGCACAGCCTCAGCCAATGCGATCATGTGCCCGTCAAAGGTTTGCTGGGTGATCGCTGAAAGATTCTTAACCGCAGTCTCAAACTCAACAATTCCGGTTCTTTTAAAACTTAGAGAGTTCCACACTGCAAGGGCAGTCGGGTTCTTTCTTTCACATTCAAATCCAGATACCATCAAAATACTTTCATGGCTTTGATTAATTATATCAAGATCTGATTCCATGATTTTCTTATATTGAATCTCAGAATCCTCATATACCTCTTTAATGGATGAACCTGGGAGAATATCATGAAACTGGTTTAACAACAGAAGCTTCCAGTTTTCATCCAGCTGACTCTTTGGATATTCCCCGCTTTTGGTAAGAAGGGATTGAAGAACAGAGTAAAACTCTGCATCTCCGTTTAGAAACTCACAGGTTCTATTGTATTTCTTATTTTTTGCCATGGAGGTATAAGTTCCCCGGTGGAATTCCAGATACAATTCACCAGCCCATACAGGAAGCCGTTTTTTATCCAGCCCCTCCTCCAGCTTGTGAAAAAAGTCCTTAACAAAAGTTTGTTCCGTCTTTGGACAGCGGGCCACATTTAATTCCATTCTACGGCTCTGTTCCAGCATTTCTTCTGTTGGGCCGCCGCCTCCGTCACCATATCCGTAGCAGGTCAGTACATCACGGCTGACGTCCTTGTTCTGGAATCTCTGCCAGGTCCCCATAATCTGTTTGGGATCCTGTCTGCCGTTGTAGGTGGTGCTGTAGCCTTTGGATGGCTGGTCTTTCTTGTGGTAATCCTTGGTGGAAATCAGATAAGTCAAAACTTCACTGCCGTCAATTCCACGCCACACAAAGGTATCATAGGGAAACTGATTGTATTCGTTCCAGCCAAGCTTCGTTGTCATAAAATAAGACAATCCGGACTGCTTCATAATCTGTGGAATGGCAGCGCTGTAGCCGAATACATCCGGAAGCCAGAGCACTTCGTTTACAGGACCGGAAAGTTCCTTTTCGAAGAATCTTCTTCCATAAAGAATATGACGGACTAAGGATTCACCTGATGCTAAGTTACAGTCCGGTTCCAGCCACATAGCACCTTCTGTCTCCCATCGTCCCTCTTTTATTTTTTCCTTTATTTCTTCAAAAAGCTCCGGAGCCTCTTCTTTTACAAATTCATAAAGCTGGGGCTGACTGGACATAAATTTGTATTCCGGATACCGCTCCATCAGATTTAGAACTGTACGGAAACTTCTGACTGCTTTTTGTCTTGTCTGTTTTAAAGGCCATTTCCAGGCGACATCGATATGAGTATGCCCGATGCTGTGAACAGTCACCGGATTTTCCGGTCTGTCCTTATAGTAGGCATTCATAAGGAATTCATCTGCTTCTTTTACGGATATAAAGAACTGTTTGGAATGGGGTCTGGTAAAGTCAATCCGGTTCACTGCCTCTGACAGAACCTTAAATCCCTCAATCTGCTCCAAGTCATCTTCTTCCAGAAGATCTGCTGCTTCAAATGGAACTGCAAGATCATAATAGAGCTTTGCTACCTCTTCTTCGTAGGCTCCGATTTCCAGATGAAAGAAATTCGTGCGGCCGGAGCTGTTGGAATAGGCATAAAATGCCAGCTCATGAGTTTCACCCTCGTTTGCATGGTCTGTCACAATAAAATCCTGATGATTCATATCCATGGTTCCGGAGTGCTTTCCGTCTAAAAACACCATGATCTGAGGATTGTCTGTATTCCAGATATCCGTCGCTCCCGTGTTTAAGACTGCTCTTACCTGCGCTCCTTTTAAATCAGACGGTACCGTAATACAGGTCTTAAACCAGTAATGCCGATCCGATCCTCCCCAGGTCTCATCCCTGCCAAAAGACTCCCAATTTAAAATGCTGCTGTCAAACTCTTCTTTCCACTCATAACTTCCGGGGCTGATCCACATTTCTTCTGCCGGTTTTAAATTGGAATAGCATAGCGGTTTCAGTGTTTCCAGTGCCGCCAATAATCTGTTTCTGATCGGATTCATTCGTCATTCCACCTTTTGTCTTAAATTTTAAAAAAGGCAGGAAACACCGCATATGCGGGTCTCCCACCTAAAAAGCCTTATTAGCCCTTTATTCCTGTAGAGGCGATTCCTTCCACCAGATATTTCTGCATAGTCAAGAAAATAACAAAGATCGGAATCAAAGATAAAGTTGCCATTGCAAACATCGCACCCCAGTCGGAACCAGCTGTCGGATCTGAGAACATCTTTAAAGCATAGCTGACTGGATATTTTAATGGATCACTTAAATAAAGCAAAGCTGCAAGGAAGTCATCCCATCTCCACATGAAGGAGAAAATAGCGCTTGTAACCAGAGATGGCTTCACGAGTGGAAGAATGATCCGGTAAAATATGGAGTAGATTGTACAACCGTCCATTCTGGCAGCCTCGTCCAAATCAATGGGAATACCTCTTATAAACTGAACATTTAAGAAGATAAAAAAGCCCTGTCCAAAAAACTGCGGTACAATAATGGGAAGATAACTTCCGACCCAACCCATTTTATTAAAGATAATGTACTGCGGAATCATGATAACCTGGAAAGGCAGCATCATTGCAAGAAGCATACATGCAAACCAGAAGCCTTTAAACTTAAAGTCAATTCTTGCAAATCCGTATCCTACGACAGCAGAGGAAATAACGGCTCCTACTGTGGATAAACCTGCAATTATAAAGGAATTCTTAAAAAATGTTCCAAAACCATAACCTGCAAAGCCTTTCCAGCCCACCTTATAGTTTTCAAAAGAAAAGTGTTCTGGCAAAAGGCTGGCAGCAGTCCGGAAAATCTCATTGGTATTTTTAAAGGAACTCATCACCATCCATACAAGCGGATATATCATAACACATGCAAATAAAAAGGTAAATACATGATAAATCGCTGTGGTGACAAATTTTCTTTCCTGATATCCTGTTTTCATATTTCATCACCCTTCCGCTTCGTAATGTACCCACTTTTTCTGTGTTTTGAACAGTACCAGTGTCAGCATGCCTACAACGAATACCATGAACCAGGCCATTGCACAGCCATATCCAAGTTTATTATAAGTAAAGGAATTCTGATACATGTATACGGTATAAAACAATGTTGTATCTCTTGGCTTTCCCTGGGTAATAATATAGCTTTGTGTAAATGCCATAAACCCATTGATCAGCTGGTTAATGAGATTGAAGAAAATAGTGGGTGTCAGCATTGGAATTGTGATTTTGAAAAATCTCTGAATTCCATTGGCGCCATCAACGGTAGCTGCTTCATAAAGGCTGACTGGAATCTGCTTTAAACCGGATAAAAAGATGAGCATGGAAGAACCAAACTGCCAGATTGCTAAAATAATCAGAGTCCAGATCGCTGTATCTGCTCTTCCCAGCCATGCAAGGTCAGAGGGAAGTCCGACTATTCCTAACAATGCGTTTACAACACCATCGCTTGCAAACATTCTCTTCCAGAGAATTGCAACAGCCACACTGGATCCGATAATAGAAGGCAGATAATATACCGCCCTGTAAAATCCGGATAGTTTGGTGCTTTTTACTAAAAGCATGGCAACTGCTAACGCCATGATAAGCCGGAGAGGAACCGAAAACAGAACATAGTACATGGTAACACCAAATACTTTCCAGAACTTTGGATCCGCCGTAAACATCGTTTTATAATTTTCCAGTCCTATAAAAACCGGTGATTTTAATATATTGTATCTGGTGAATGAAAACCCTAAAGATAAAATCATTGGAATTGCCATAAAGGCAAGAAATCCTATAATGAAGGGCAGGATAAATACATATCCTGCAACCTTCGGTGTGTTTAAGATCTGGCCCACTGATTTTTTTCTTTTCGGGATCATTTGATTGTTCTTCATCTTATCCCCTCCAGAATTTTACCTGTTATTTTGCCGCTTCTTCTAGTATTTTCTTTGCTTCAGGCACAAACTGGCCAACTGCGTCGTCTGCTGTTGCATCTCCGTAACGGACTGCTTCAGAAACTGTCTTTCCTAATGCTTCTACTTCACCTTTACCAGATGGGTCTGGAGCATCGATAGGTGTTGCAATTTCAGTTACTTTTGCAACATAATCAAATACGGTCTGAGCTGTTGCATCTGCCTTTGGTTTGATTGCATCAGCAACTTCTGTATTGATCGGGATTCCTCTTTCAGCAAGAAGGATTTCATTACACTCTGTGCTGTTTGTGAACCAGTCAATGAACTTTGCAGCCTCTTCCTTGTTCTTGGAAGATTCAGCGATGGAGAAGAACATACTTGGTTTTAAGTACAGTGGCTGTACTTTAGCATCTGTAATGGTTGGGAACATGGTAATTCCAAGTTCTCTGCCTGCTGTTTTTGAAATACTGATAAACTGGTTGGATAAGCTTAAATCATTCCAGGTTGTTCCATCAATGATTGGCTTTGTCTCTACAACATCAGGATTTTTCTCTGCTAATAAATCTGCGGAAATGCTGGCATCAGATTTAGCAAATTTTTCAATGGTGTTAAAATAAATCTTCATGGAATCTTCTTTTCCAGTGGTTAATTCATCAAATAAATGAGAACCGTTGGCTCTTGCCATGATCTGCATCATGTTGATTCCGCCATCATAAAGAGTTTTAGCACCGGTTTTCTCGCTGATTGTCTTGCCAAGGTCATAAAGCTGGTCCATTGTCAGCTGATCAGGAATGGTAACGCCTGCCTTTTCAACCACTGCTTTGTCATAAACCATCATAGGAGCATTGCTGCCAAGGCTGAGTGCATAAGTCTTTCCGTCAACCTCGCCACTCTTGATGATGCTTTCCGGAATCTTGGAAGTATCAATGACACCGCTGCTCATAAATTCAGATAAGTCAGCAAGCTGTCCGCTCTTCTGATACTGGTTTAAATAGGAGTAATCCATCTGAATGATATCAGGAAGATTTCCGCCTGCTGCCATAGCAGAAAGCTTGTCCCAGTAACCGGACCAGTCAGTAAACTCAACTTTGATGTCTACATTTGGGTTTTTACTCATGTAAAGATCAACTGCTTTTTTTGTTACATCGTTTCTTGTCTGATTTCCCCACCAGCAAAGGCTTAAAGATACTTTGTCGCCTGATGCTGCTGCTTTGGTATCAGTGGATGCTGCTGTGGTAGCTGCCTGTGTGGTAGCTGCATCTGCTTTTGTTGTTTCTGTTGGCTCTGTTTTGGAGCCGCAGGCAGCTAATGATGATGCTGCAAGAATTGCTGCAAGTGTTGTTGCTAAGATTCTTTTCTTCATTTTGCAAAACCTCCCATTTGATTTCATTAAGATAACCACATTTTATGTCAAATATGCACAAACGTAAAGTTAAAATACGGCTTTTTATGGTTGAAAAAACAGCTTTGTGTAATTTGAGAGCGTTTACCAATTTCTTTTTTTGGTCTTTTACTATATAATACGATTATCTGAGAAAGGAATTCTGATTATGAAACGATGTACAGTCTGGTTTAACAACCTGTCTTTATACAAAAAAATACTGACAGTTTTTCTTCTTGCTCTTTTTGCCCTGTGCCTTACTATCTTTATCAGCATTCGAATTCTGGCCAATCGATACAACGAAGTGCTTTATCAGGCAAATGCTGACTCTTTAAGCCATGTAACCACCTATCTGGAGTCGGAAATGCAGATGGTTGAGAATGTTACGGATAATATCATCGGAGATACTGTTCTGCAGGAGAATCTGTCGTTTTTGATTGACAATCCATACAGTGACCGGCGTTCTCTTGCAAAAAGAGACATTTATCAACAGCTCTACTCCTATATCTATCAAAGCAGATATGTAAAATCAATTAACATCATGTTAGATGACGGATCCAATATCTGTATGGGGCGTTCGGATGATATCAATAAATTTAACCGGGCAGAACTTGACCGTTCTATTGACCAGTTAAAAGGAAAAGCGGTATGGTCTTCTGCTATTGAACCCGGTGATGATACCGTGTGTGCAAGACAGATCTTAAAGCTTAAATATTTAAGCCTGAAAAAACTGGCAGGGCTCTATGTCACCGTCGATATGGAACACATAATTGAGGATGGTTTAAAAAGCTCTGGAAGTATGGCAGATAATTCCAGGTTTATCTTAATGACTGGAGAAAAGCGGATCTATCCAGCAGAAGCCTACCACCAGGAATACTGCCTGAAGCTCATTGCGGACAGGCAGGGCAGGGAAAATGCCTATACCATTACATCTCTGGATAACAAAAAGGAATTTATTATAAACGGATATATTCCAAATGTTGGCTGGGACTATCTTTATTTCAGAGATTACAATCCTTTATTTCGCAACGTCCGCCTCATTACCATGCAGATTCTATTATTTACCTTTTTCATTATTGTGGTTACGGCGATCCTGGTAAATTTACTCTTCCGCTATATTTTCCGCCACCTGGATTACTTAATTGAGAAAATCCAGCGTTTTGGTAATGGAGAAGCACCTGTTTACCACATCAGGTCCTATGATTATGAGAACAGGCAGGATGAAATCGGCCAGCTTCACCGCAGTTTTGATGAGATGACTCACAGTGTAAAGGTATTACGAGACGAAAATTATGATAAACAGCTTCTTTTAAGGGATTCTACCATTAAGATGCTCCAACAGCAGATTAATCCTCATTTTTTATACAATACACTGGATACCATTAACTGGATGGCTCAAAAATACGGAGCTGACGATATCTCCATGATGGTTCGCTCCCTGGGTAACTTATTTCGCGCTTCCATTGCGGGTCAGAAGGATATTATTCCCCTATCGGAAGAGCTGGAGGTGTTAAATGACTATATCCGGATTCAGGAAATGCGTTTTAAAGACAGACTGAATTTTGAACTGGAGGTTCCGGAGAATATCTCCCACATCTTCGTTCCCAAGCTGTGTATTCAGCCTTTGGTGGAAAATGCGTTAAAGCATGCCATGGAAGCCACAGACGAAATGTGCTGTATCCGGGTCACCATAAAAGAAATGGAACTGGATTACCAGATTAAGGTATCCAATACCGGTTCCATTATTGATCCTGACTTACTTTCCAAAATTGAAAACAAGGAAATCCATCCCCAGGGTTCGGGTGTTGGACTGGTAAATATTAATTCCAGATTAAAATTACTTTATGGCAACAATTACGGACTGAATTTTTACAATAAGAGCGGAATGGCAGTGGTTATGCTGTCCATTCCCAAAGAACAGGAGATTTGACATGCTAAGGTTAATGATTGTAGATGATGAACAGATTATCAGAGAAGCCCTTTCTCAAATGATTGATTATGAATCTTTAGGATATGAGTTGATCGCAACAGCCAAAAATGGAATGGAAGCCTATGACATCATTTGTGATGAATATCCGGATGTAGTGATCACTGATATTCGAATGCCCATTTTAAATGGTCTGGATCTCATAGAGCGTTCCATTAAAACAGACTCTAAGATCTCATTTATTCTGCTTTCCGGTTATAATGACTTTGAATATGCCAAGCAGGCGATGAAATACGGAGTCCGGTTTTATTTATTAAAACCAACCGATAAAAATGAGCTGATCGATTCTCTTGTTTCCATTCGAAAGGAACGCCTTCAGGAGGAAGCACGCCGTAAATCCCAGCAGGTGGATCTTTTAAAGACTTTGCACATTCCGCTGGAACAGAGTTTCATCATGGAACTGCTGGAGCATCAGGACACTTTTTCAAGTGTATTTCATAAATATCAGGAACTGTTATCTCTGCCTGAAAGCTGCCTCTATGCATGCATCTGTTCCTTTGTAGAAGAACCTTATTTGAAAAATTTCGCCACTGATCTTGTTAAAATCCTTGGTGTGGAAGGGCTTCGTCTGGATTTTTCCATACTATATGTAAAAAATACTGCTGTTTTAATTTTCCCTGCTACCACTCTTGCAACCCAGGAACGGATTAAGAACTCCATTTTAAAGCTGCATTATCCCAATCAGTCCGTAACCTTTGAAACAGAATTTATCCATATGGATACATCGGAAAAGTTATTTTACTATGTAATTCAGAAGATTTCCCGTTTTGAGCGGATTCTTCTGCTCAGTGAAAAAGGAGAGAGCTATGAGATCAGAAACCATATCACAGCTCCTTGGATGATCAGTCATCTGGAGGATTCCATTACCTCTGCACCGGATATCATTCAGGCAAACGAGCTTTTAAATTCCGTTTTTATTGACTCCATGCCCCCGGCAACGGCCAGAAGCCTTGCCCTTGGTCTTTTCCTTCAGGCCGATTTAAGTCAGGAAAAGCCACCCATTGACGCTGCCTGTGACTTTTTCCGCCGGCTTTATTCCTGTGATAACGTAACGGAAATCCGGAATCTTCTTTCCGTGGTTCTGGTACAGAAAGAGCATGAAACAGGGGGACATAAGGCCAGTTCTAACATAGCGCTGTTAAAAACCTATATCAGGGAACACTTAGACTCAGAGAACCTTTCTTTAAAATGGCTGGCTGAGAATTACCTGTTTGTCAGTGTTGGATATTTAAGCAAACAGTTTGTAAAAGAGGAAGGTATGCGTTTTTCCGACTATTTAAACAAAGAGCGCATGGAGGAAGCCATACGGCTGATGACCTACTATCACAATGACAACATCAAACAAATCGCAAGGCAGGTGGGATTCGGAAGCAATCCCCAGTATTTCAGCCAGGTATTCAAACGTTACACAGGTCTTCCGCCCACAGATTACATCGAAAAGCTAAAAAACACAAAACATAAAGGAGAATGACAACAATGACAAACGAGAGGCTGCTGGAAAAAATCCATCTGGTTGTGGAGAAACTCATGAATCTGGGAGGCTGTGACTATAACAAAGATAAATCAGTCAGCTCCACAGACACCAAAAAAGGAATTATACAGAGGGATTTTGGCATTGAAGAATGGGACTGGCCTCAGGGCGTTGGTCTCTATGGCTTGTACAAACTGCAGGATTTTTACGGAGATGACCGGTATCTTTCCTTTTTTGAAAACTGGTACAGCGGACATATGAAAAACGGTCTGCCCTCCAGAAACATCAACACAACCGCTCCCTTCCTCCCCCTATCCTGCCTTCATTCCAGTCTGAAAGACTCAGAGAGCTTTTATCAGCTCTGTACGGAACAGGCAGACTGGCTGATTAACGGGCTTCCAAAAACCACCGACAATGGATTTCAGCACGTAACAAGTGCAATTGGTGACAGGAACGGAGTAACCTTAAATGAAGGGCAGATATGGATTGATACTTTATTTATGTCTGTGCTTTTCTTAAACCGAATGGGACAGCAGGCAGAAAATCCGGTTTGGAAAAACGAAGCCCTCCATCAGTTTCTGGTACACATCAAATATTTATTTGATAAACAGACCGGACTTTTCCATCACGGATTCAGTTTTGAGCGCATGGATAATTTTGGCGGCGTTTTCTGGTGCCGTGGAAACTCCTGGTTCACCTACGGAATCATGGAATTTTTAGATGCCTGCGGATCTGATTTAAACGAAGGCGTAAGAACTTATCTGATTGACACCTTCCGTTCTCAGGCAGCCGCTCTCTTAAAGCTCCAGGCTCCCTCCGGATTGTGGAGAACCGTACTGACCGACGAAACCAGTTACGAAGAGGTATCAGGTTCCGCTGCCATTGCTGCCGGTATTTTAAGAGGTGTTAAGGCAGGAATTTTAGATGATACCTACAAAGCAGCGGCAGAACGTGCAATTTCTGCTATATGCGATAACATTTCTGATGATGGAACTGTCCTTAATGTTTCAGCAGGTACAGGAATCGGTATGGATGGCGACCACTATAAAAATGTTTTAATCATGCCTATGGCCTATGGTCAGGCACTTGCTCTTACAGCACTGTGTGAGGCACTTGAAAAATAGAACTTCCCCACGAAAAAAAGAGGCGAAAAGAACGTTACTGCTCCGTTCTTTTCGCCTCTTTTCTGTACTTCAAAGGCGTTGCATCCGTATGCTTTTTAAATACCCGTTCAAAATAAGTAACACTTTCAAAGCCCAGAACTTCTGATATCTCTGTTACAGAATATTCACTGTTCAAAAGTAGCTCCCTGGCTTTCCGCACCCTTGCTAAATTTCTGTATTCATTAACTGAGAACCCCGTTACTTCCCGAAAAATCCGGCTTAAATAGGATTTACTGATAAAGAACCGTTCTGCCAGCTCCTCCAGACTCTCTGGCGTCTCACAATGAAGCGTGAGATACTCAGCCACCTCATGTACTTTACCATGTTTTGAGGTCTGAACCGTAATGGGCATATCCTTTAACAGATTTTTTTTACGGCTTCTGTAAACCATAAGAAGAATTCTGGAAATCATAAGGCGAACCATGACTTCATATCGTTCTCTCCTGCCTTTTATTT
>SVDT01000110.1 GCA_015057775.1 Paenibacillaceae bacterium
CTGTCTGGCTACTACCTGGGCTATGTGATATTCGTACCGCTCCCTGGGATTTTCCATAAGCCCTTCCGGCATGGGAACATAGTGGCATTCCATGATTCTGCTGATGGCAATGTAAAGGTGGACTACCAGATTCTGATACGCTGCCCCTGTAATCATAAAATCATTTTCCTTTAAAACGGTTGAGACAATGGCAGCAATCTCATCCATGCTTTCATTCCCTTTATGAAATCTCTTTCCGGAAAAGGAGGCAATACAAAGTCTGGTATCAAATTCTTTACCTTCCAGGCGAATTCCATAATTAGGCTTGCGTATCACGCGAATATTGAATTTTTTTAGAAACTGTTCTACTTCTTTCAAATCTTCCGTCAATGTCCGTTTGGAAATATAAAGACTTTCGCTTAATTTCTCCAACTTTACATAGGATCCGCTGTTAATTAGGTACTCCAGTAAATACTGAATCCGTTCCTCTGAGGTGGAGGGTAAGTATTCTTCGGAGCCATGCGCATGATCCTTACGGCAGTAAGCCTCATATTTTTCATTGTCCTGAATATTAAGGAAATAACCTACTCCATATTTGGACACAATAACCGCCCCATTGGGTTCTATTTCCTGATTAATTTCCTTTAAGAGATTACGGACCGTTTTTGTCCCCGCATGAATTTCTTCTGCAAGCATCTCTGCCGTATAGTAATCTCTGTCTGATAAAATATCCAAGATCTGCTTCATTCGCCTGTCCATTTTTCTTCACCCCTGTCAATCACTATCGGTATTGTTCCATCCAGCTTTTCTTCCATAACCATTTTAATTTGTTTGTTTTTCATTATTTATCTGTGTCGAATATTGTTTTTTTATGCATAATTACATATTAACATAAATCATCTTTTAACTGAATGAATCTTTTTTCCATTTTCAAAATGGTAATGTCTTCTTTAATTAATGAAATAAATATTACTGTACGCATATAATGAAATAGAAACTTATTGTCAAGGGAGTCTTTATGATCGGAGAAAACGAGGACGCAAGAGGAATGATTACAATGAGCGGAAGTATTATGGAGGTACAGAATGCACTTGTGGAGGAGATGTATACGTCCAACAGCAGGACGGGATATCTCCTTATCTCTTATGCTGATCCTGGTGAAAACGATATGATAAACATTGAATTACTTCAATTAAATATTGGCTGGGAAACAATCCTCATTAATCAGTTTGGAGATAACATAAGTTTATGCAGCATTACAAAAGGAACCTATGTCAATGCAACTTTTTCCACGATGATGACAAGAAGCATTCCCCCCCAGTCAAACGCCTACCGGGTAATTGCCATGGTAGATGCCCTATCCTACAGTATAACAACAGACCGGATTCTGCTGGTTGATCCAAACAACAATTTTGTCTATACCGGTAATCCCAATGATGAAACGGATCAGATGCGTTTTGTAATCACCAGTGCCACAGTAATTGTAGATGAGAATGGGAATCCCCTGACTCTTGATGATCTAAAACCCGGGAAAATGGTCCGCGTTAAGCATGCCAATTTTCAGACCGCAAGCATACCTCCCCAGACTACAGCATTTGTTATTGAACTGCTGTCTACTTAAAAAGAGAGCTGCCGGCAATTTTTTAATCCACTTCAGGAGTGAAAAAACTGCCGGCAGCCCTTTATTTCATTTATTCTACATCAAATCCCCTGCCTATGATGTTGTTGCTTATGCTTGCGCAGATAAAGCTGTCATCATGAAAGGACTTTACAAATTCTTTGATAGCAATTAACTCCTGCTGATTTACCACCGCCTGAATTAACATCTTCTTTTTTACATTGGAAGTATCCATACCCTGAATAAAGGTGGCTCCTCTGTTTAAATCATTGCGGATAAACTGTGTAATCTCTAAATACTGATCTGACATAATATTAACATTATAATATTTCTCAAATCCAATGATCAGCTTATCCGTTACCACGCTCTGAACGAAGGTGCAGATGAGGGAATAAACGATCATAGTCATATCACCATAGATAATGGAAGAGAAAATAACTACTGTATTAATAATTAAATAGTAGGATCCAATTGATAAACCTTTTTTTTCTTTCAGATACAATGCCACAATGGATTCTGGTCCGTTGGCAACTCTCTGTTTCATAATAATACCGCCTGCGATTCCACCTACAACGCCGCCGCTAATGGCTGCAGCGATAGGATCTGTGAGAAACTGGGGCAGATACCGGTTAACAATACCTACATAAAAAGTAAACATAAAATAACTGAATCCAGCATAAAAAATCTGTTTCTTACTATAGCTGAAAAATGCCCAGACGAATATGGGCAATGCCATAATAATCAAAAGCAGCTGTACATCGGCACCAGTCAGACGGTTAAATACCGTCGCCAGTCCCCCTAGTCCGGTAGCGACTAAATTGTTGGCATTTAGAATCTGGCAATATGCACATGCAGAGATAAACTGGCCTATTGCTATCCAAAAAAGCTTTTTCTTCATTGTTGCTCTCCTCATTCCAGTAGGTGATTTATTATTTTTGCGGTTTGTTTTAATGCCTTTTCACCGACACCTATTATATAGATTTCACTCCTGTTAAGCAACAACATTAATTTGTTAATTTTTTGACTATTTTCTCTTATTATATGCTTACATCGATTTATTTTCCGAATATATCCGGCAAATACCCATCAATGTATCAAAACATCCCAACGCAATGGTAACATAAGTCCAGAAAATCAGCTCTTTCAGTTAAAAGTTTGTTAAAATTCTACAAAGTCCCCTCTTTTTTCTACCACGTTGTAACCAATAGAAGAAACACGGTTTCTCAGGCATACATTACACTCTGCTGCTTCTTCTCCCGTACAGATTTTATTATCATACAGCTCATACTTTTTTCTCACACCAATGGGAGATAAATTAGGCATTAAAACATTGGAGCCTGATAGAATTCCTTTCTCTCTTCCCTTGGGATCTATGGTTCCTAACGCAGTTGTAGCCGGAATTAAAGCATTGGGAAGCATGAGCCTGAGCATTCCAATGAGAAACAGGGTTAAATCCATGCTGCCAGCTTTAAAATCCTTAAACGGAGTTTCCTTATGTGGGATAAAAGGGCCGATTCCAACCATCTGAGGAGACAATTCTTTAATAAATGCAAGATCCTCTGCCAGACACTCAGGGGTCTGGTAAGGAGAACCCACCATAAATCCGGTTCCTACCTGATACCCGATTTTCTTCAAATTTCTTAAACATTCCTTCCTGTTTTCAAGAGAAAGGGACTCGGGGTGAAGCTTTTTATAATGTTCTTCATTGGCAGTCTCATGGCGCAGAAGGAATCGGTTGGCACCAGCTTCGTAATACGCCTGATACTGATCGTAGCTTTTTTCCCCAATAGAAAGGGTAATGGCACAATCCGGATATCCTTCTCTCATGTCTTTTATAATATCAATCATAATTTCATCGGTAAATGCCGGATCTTCTCCGCCCTGGAGAACAAAGGTCCTAAAACCCAGTTCATATCCGTTCTGACAGCAGGAAAGAATTTCCTCTTTGCTCAGGCGGTAACGGCTGACGTTTTTATTGCTCCTTCTGATTCCGCAGTAATAACAATCATTTTTACAGTAATTAGTAAATTCGATCAGTCCTCTGATGTAAACTTCCTTTTGAAAATGTTCCTGGCTGGTTGTCTGCGCCAGGGAAAAAAGATATTCACTGGTATCTTTATCAAAATTTTCTATTAAATATATAAACTCTTCTTTTTCCAGGTTGTGATTCTTATATAATTTATCAATCAGTTCTCTCATATGCCTCTGCTCCTTCTCCTGAAACGGCTACACAAATCCGTGCCTTATGTATTTATTCTAACATGTTACCCCTTAACTGCAAAAATGAATTTTCTGGCAGTGCCATGTACATTCATAGTATATTGGTATGTTTATACTATCATTTTCCTGTGCTTTGGGGAAGTGGGTTTTATCTTCTTGACGAAAAACCATACATTCGCTACAATTATACCATAAATGGACGTGTTTTTCTGTAGGTTTTCACAAAAATACTGTTCCATTTCGGCTCCTATCACTCTCAAATTAATACTTAAGGAGACCATTTATGAAATATTTCAATCAGGAAGACAGTGCTTACGCCGTTTATGGGGACAGGGACAAAGATGTAATTGCACTGCTTGCCAACCGCTTCATCGGGGAAAATCCCCAGGTACCTTATCAGTACCGACTGGATTTTACAAGTGGTATATTATGTGACACAAAGGGATGGTATTTGTTTGATTTTAACAACCGCTTTCCTAATGCGCAGATCGGGGATATCTGCTATGGTGCAGGTGACCTTTACAGCCACCAACAGACTCCCTCACGTTTTGAGGTCCGTTGTCAGGGGCCTGTTGTATGTTATGTAAACGGAGAAGAGGTGTACCGCTCCCAGCCTGGAGATGAGAGTTTTAAGACCTCTGCATTCTTTTCCATTACTCTTTTAGCAGGTCTCAATCACTTTGTTCTGATGACAGAAAAGACAGAAATCGGCTTTGGCTTTACTCTGCGGAATGCAAAACCGCAATGGGAGCCGCCACATTTTCTCTCACCCATACCAGAGCGTAAAGGGCAGGCAGGCTTTGTTTACAGCGAACCGGATCAGTGGAATACAGATCGTTTAAAGTCCATACTTTCCGGCTGCTATGATGATATTGCCTGGTATCCCCGCAAGGAATATGTTAAAACAGAGTCAGACTGCCCCATCACACGGATCTTTGGCTCCTCAAGTCAGGGAACCGCTGTTTTAAAAAGTGGATTTGTCCTTGATAAGACAAAGACCGTCCATATCTCAGGTAAAAGCCAGACCCCGACCAGGCTTTTCATTGACGGTGAATTAAGGGGAGAATGGCAAAACGGGACCTGGGAATCTGGAATCATGCTTCAGGGCGGCTTACACAATGTCCTTTTATTGTGTGAAAAAAAGGCTGGTGAAGAGACCAGAACAGATCTAAAGCTGCAAGCTGACGGCAGAGTCATTCCTCTGTCTGCAGGAGTAAAAGGCTACGAAGGCTCATGGCTTTATGCTGGTATGTTTGGGGATAATATTCCGTCTGTCTCAGACCTTTTGTCTATGGAAAAGGTTTACGATGGAATTAACGGTGCGTGCTATTGGAAGGCAGATCTACCGGATTCCTTTGTGAGAATGTTTGCAGAAGAAGAATTATACGGAAAATGGACTTATCCCTGTGGAGTTACCTTATATGGTCTGTTAACTGCCAGCCGTTATTTTAACCGCACTGACTGGCAGGAATATGTCCTGGAATATGCCCGTATGACGGCTGCCGTCTATGATTATTCCGTATACGACAAATCAATTTTTGGCTACCCCGGAGTAAATACACAGCTTTGCTGGTTAAGCGAGCTGGACGACTGTGGGTCTTTTGGCTCTTTTCTGCTGGAAGCTCATAAATACCGGCCTGCCAGAGAGGCTGAAAAACTTGCTGATGTAATTGCTGATTTTATGAGAAACCATCAGAGAAGAGAACAGGACATGGTATTTTCCAGAAACAACAATACCATGTGGATTGATGATATGTATATGAGCATCCCTTTCTTATGCCGGTACTATCAGCTTAGTGGGGACTCTGCATATCTGGATGATGCATGCCGCCAGGCAAAGCTTTTTAAACAGTACTTTTTCATGACGGATAAAAGGCTGATGTCCCATATTATTGATTTAAATTATGGTAAGATGAACCGGATTCCATGGAGCAGAGGAAACGGCTGGGTAGTTCTTGCCCTCTCCGAACTTCTTCTTATCCTGCCAAAGGAACATCCGGATTACGATTACGTCACTTCCTTCTTTCTTGAAATGATAGAAGGCATTTTGCAGGCACAGGACGAAACAGGTATGTGGCATCAGATTCTTGATGATTCCACCACCTATGAGGAGGCTTCTTCCACCTCCATGTTCATCTGCTCCTTTTCCAGAGGTATTCGTCTGGGTATTATAAAAGATACTCTGCAAAACCGGTGCATTGCTTCTATATCGAAGGCATGGACTGGTATGAAAAAAACAGTAATTAACCGGAAAGGCGATTTATACGGTGTCTGCCGTGGATCTGACTGTTCTTACAGCCGGTCCTATTACCGCCAGCTGGGGTGGCGCTTCAACGATCCTCACGGAATCGGCATTGCAGTACTTGCAGGAGTGGAGAAACTTCTGCTGGACGAATTCCTACAGAATCCTGCTTTCATTTAATCAAACAGGGCGCTCCTTTTGGAACGCCCTGTTTTCAATTGCTGTCTTGTCTAATTAAATATTGATGAATGGCATCAACGCCTTCCTTTATAATTCTGGAATCATCAACTGGATTATCCTGAAAAACAATCTGATCGACTAAAGAGCTCATTATATTAACCACCACAATGGAAGCCGCCTCATAATCCTTTACTCTCAGCATATCATTAAAGGCTTTTAAATAGTCCAGTGTCGTTTGACGGACTGTCTCCTGCTGCTTTTCCATAACTGCACTCACCTCTGGCATGGAATGACTGAGGATTTTTAATTCTTTGTTGAATTCTTTCGAAGCCCTATGACTTTTTATCATTTCTTCCATAAATCCCGTAATCCAGAGCCGGGGGTTTTCCCGGTACGATTCTAACTGAACATTCATAGATTCATGTACTTTTAAAAACGATTCATTATAACGATCTAATATTTCAACAAGTATCATATCTTTATCCCGATAATAAAAATAAAGACTTCCGATAGAGACTTCTGCCACTTTGGCAATTTCGTTGGTAGTGGTCTTAAAATAACCTTTCTCACAAAAAAGCTGATAAGCCACATTTCTTATTTTTTCTTTTGTCTTAATACTGCGGGTCTGTTTTGGCTGCCGCGTTGCCTGATTGGATTTCATATTAACGCCTCCCCATGTTGAATATATAGAACCATAATCTGTTTGTCAATAAATATTGAGCAATTATTCAAATTTAATTGACTTATTACGATCAAGGAGTATAATTCGAGTAAAAGCTCAATTTATTAACAGGAGGTAATATTATGATTTTTTTAGTTATCTGGATTCTGGGACTATTAGTTGGATTTATCACGGCAGTTATTAACCCGGCAATGCACACATTTTCTTCATTCTGCCAGAATCTGTTGTTTTACCAGCTTACAATCACCCTTACACTTTCCGGCGCTGTCAGCTTTATGGGCCATGTATTTCGGTCTGACATGGTAGCAGAGTCAATTGGCTGGGGCAAGGGAAGCCCCTTTCAGAAGGAACTGGGATTTGCAGAAGCAGGATTTGCTCTTGCTGGACTATTCTGCATTTTTTATCACCGGGAATTCTGGTTAGCTGCAATTGTGCTGGCATCTCCTTTATATCTGTTAGCTGGAATCAACCACATCTGGGAAGTTGTTAAAAAAAAGAACTATGCGCCACATAATACATGGACTATTCTGCCGGATCTGCTAATGCCAATATCATGGATACTTTTGTTTGTATTCTCAGCTCCTAATATGTAATGAACACTAAAAAATAAAGAAGATATCTTTAGCTGCTAACCTGCTGCCAAAGATATCTCCTTTATTTTTATATACTATTCATAACCCCAATTCAGCAGCTGCATCTTCCCAATACGTTTCAGGAAGGAGGGACCAAATACCGCTTCCTCCGTCGTTTTCCCATTTTTCAAGTGCAGTTGTAAGGCAATGCATTGACTGATCTATTCCTGTAATCAGTGTTTTCTCAACAATTCTCGTCCAGACCCTGGCCTTTTCATTTAAATGGCTTTCATATAATTCCTTTACCGCCAAAGATTTATCGTAATTCAACTGAATCAGCTCCGGTTTCCATATTCCCTTATCTCCGTGAAGAATACAAAACTGCGCATCTCCGCCATAGTCCCACGGAACACCTACCGATCCCGTATTGACGTGAGTCTTTCCTTTATATTGGAAGATCCCCTGCCTGTGAGTGTGTCCACAGATAATAAGATCAGTATCCAAATGGTTCAGCACTTCCTTTGCGCTTTCACTTCCCAGGTGGAACACACCCCTGGTATGTTCTAACGTTCCATGGCAGTAATAAAAATCAGAATAACCTTCTATATTCATTCTTCCTGACAGATCCATACTTTCAAAAAATTTCAGATCTTCTTTTGTAAGATGTTCGTAGGTATACAAAAGACTTCCGGAAGCAGAAGATGGAGAAACCCAGCCATCTTCTGCGCCGTTTTTGTGATTTAATAAATAGTCCTCCCGGTTGCCCCGTATAAAAGTACAGGGATACCGGTCTCTGATATGGTATAAAAGCGCCATTGTCTTTTCCGGGTATGCACAGTCACTGACATAGTCTCCCAGAAACAGAAACTGATTCACTCCTCTTTTTACTGCTTCCTCGTAGCATGCATGAAACCCATGATAATTACTGTGAATATCGGAAAATACCGCTATTTTCATCTGTCTCCCCCGATTCTTACCCAAGCAAGACCCTGGCTTTTTCCATTCGCTCAACAATTGGTACCTCGAATGGACACCGTGTTTCACATGCCTTACAGGCGATACAATCAGAGGCATTAGATGAAAGATTTTCATAATGGGCACGTACTGTCCCTGGAACTTCTTCCTGCATGGCAGCCAGATCATACAGTTTATTTACCATGGCAATATCGATGTGGGCAGGGCAGGGTGCGCAATGACCACAATAAGTACACTGACCAGAATAGGCATGATGGGGAGCACTGGCAAGTACACTTGCATAATCCTTTTCCTGTTCTGTGGCAGTCTCGTAGGCAAGAGCCGCTTTTACTTCATCTGCTGTACTTAACCCCACCATTATAGAAGCAACTGCAGGGCGGGTGAGGGCATAATGAATACACTGCACCGGAGTTAAAGCCACTCCGAAAGGAGAATTTTCCGCAGAAAACAGCCTGCCTCCCCCATATCCCTTCATTACGGTAATACCAACGCCTTCCCTCTCACAAAGCTTGTAAAGTTCAGCCCGCTCAGGAGCTATTCCATTTAAATCTTCCTGATAATCCTTCTGGAACAATTCAGTCATATCCTCTGTCGGCGGAAGCAGATCGAATGCCGGGTTTAAACTAAAAAGAATCATCTCAATCTCTCCGCTTAAAGCAGCCAGTTTTGCAACAGCGGGATTGTGAGTACTCATACCGATATGGCGAATCACTCCTTTTTCTTTCAGCCCTCTGACGTACTCAATAAACTCCCCGTTCATAATTTTATAAAACTCAGCTGACTCATCCACAAAGTGTATCATTCCAAGATCCATATAATCCGTCTGAAAACGGGTCAGTAGGTCTTCAAAGGCTTCCTTTACCTTTTCCATATCACGGGTTCTGACATACTGTCCATTCTGCCAGGTAGCGCCTAAATGTCCCTGTATGATCCATTGATCTCTGCAGTCTTTAATCGCTTCCCCCAGATTGGTTCTCACATTTGGCTCTGACATCCAGCAGTCTAAAATATTGACCCCCTGTTCTTTGCAAAGCCTTACCACCTCTTTTACTTCATCATAATTTTTACGTTCCAGCCATTCGCCCCCCAGGCCGATTTCGCTGACCATTAACCCTGTTTTACCCAGTTTTCGATACCTCATTTTACCCCTCCAAGTGTTTTTTTACATATATCCATTTGTTACCTGAAGTATAGCATATCTACCATGTTTTATCCAGATCACCGGGGCAGCTTCTTGTCACATTTTCTTGCGCACGGTTACAGGTATCCAGAGTTCACAGAACAATCCGGGAGCACCTTTCTCATAATAAATTTCAAAATCCGTTTCATCTGTATGTTCATAGCCGGACTGTGGAAGAAATTCTTTGAAAAATCTGCCCCACATCTCACTAATGCAGTCTCCATCATCACCAAAACAGGAGAAAACTGCATACGTTGCAGGCTCAGTCTCCCAGATCCGATATCCCCGATTAAGTAACTCTTCCACTTTTTCAACCGGTGTTTTCTCATCAAGGATTACTCCGATACCGTAGTCAAAAGTCCCCTGGTTTTCTCTGGTAGGACTGCACAATCCATATACATCTCTTTTCCCTTCCTGCCCCAGTGCATAAAGTTCATCAAAAATCTTTTCCTTCCTGCACGCCGTCCAGAAATCAGGTATCTCATGATTTTCCCCGTCGTTAATTGTCTCATTTTTAAATGCTTTCACTTTTGCAGCAAATCTCATATTCCCCGTATCCACAATTCTGTAATCCATGCTTTTTCCACCTTCCAATGTGATTTTAATAACCAGGGCATTGAATAATGAAAGTCGGGTCCCCCTTAACTTAGCCGCTTTTGGAGTTACTCCGTGAAATCTGGAAAATGCCTTTGCAAAGCTTTCCGGAGTTTCATATCCGTATTTATAGGCTGCATCAATCACCTTAATATCCGTCATCTGAAGCTCCTGACCAGCCAGAGACAGCCTGCGGTTCCTTATGTATTCACTGGCAGTCATTCCTGCCATGAGACTAAAAGTTCTGTGAAAATTATAGCTGGACATATGGACCTCTCTGGCAACATCCTCATAGCTGATCTTCTCCAAAAGATGAGCCTCCATGTAGTCAAGCGCCGTTTGTAAAAGTTTCACCCATTCCATTCTCTTCACCCCCTGTCACATACTATTATAAGATTCCAGATTGTTTTTTTCCTGTCTTCAATTGCCGTATATTGTCTGAGCAAAATCATAAAACTTTAAAAGCAGATTCTGTCTCTTCCCCTCTCCTTTGCCTCATAAAGCTTTTTGTCTGCGTGTATCAGTGCCTCAGAGACTGTCTCTGTTCCTAACACATATTCAGAAATCCCAGCTGAAAATGTGACCTTGCAGCTCTGTGTTCCCATATTGTTTTTCTGTCTTAAAGACTCCACCCGTTTATACGCCTCTCCCAGACTGGTTTCTGCCAAAAATACAGCAAACTCCTCTCCTCCATAACGGCAGGAAAGATGGTCTGGAAAGATATGCTGAATCAATATTCCAAAATCACTTAAAACCCGGTCTCCTTCAAAATGTCCGAAGGTGTCATTGATCACTTTAAAATGATCTAAGTCCATAATTATGAATACACCATCTAAACAGGCCTGCTCCACCTGTTCCATAAAATATCTGCGGTTGTAAAGCCCGGTCAGAGAATCGAAGGTCGCCAGAATCTCCAGCTGTTTTTTTGCATTTTCTGACTCTGTGATATCATTGGCAACATAAATGCAGACTCTGTGAGTTTTCATTGCAATTGCCTTAAAACTGTATTTCCTGCCGCAAATCTCATGTACCGGATTTAATGAGTCCAGATTATGATTTTTTAACTCTTCAATCAACTCATAAGACTGTCCGATTTTCAGTTTTGAGAGAGACGGGAAAAATTCTTTGGATACATTATTAAAACCTAACAGCATACCATTGCTGTCGATTACAAGAACCGCTTCATTAATGCTTTGGAATATCATCTCATAGGTAATTGGATTAAGAACCAGCATATCATATCTGAAAAGACCTACTGTAATGGAAATGCTCATGATGAAATAGGAAAATGGAGTCAGATCCAGATAAACGGAACCCACACCCAGCATATAAAGCATCATCGTAATTACAGGTGCACTTACCCCTATTAATAGAAACAACACTTTATCCCTGTAACTGCCGCTGGAACTTTTCAGTTTTATTATTAATACCGTTATGCTGTATAAAATGGAAATGCAGAGAACGAGCACCTGAATATAATACCAGATTCCCTTTTCCAGTACCAGTATGGGAAATCCAGGTGAATCATCCACGCCTATGGATGCGTAATATAGAAAATGATAATTATTGGTATAAACAAGAATTAATGTTATGACATTAACCACCAGGATGAGGGTTACCACAAATCGATTGGCAATCTTTTTTTCTTCTGTATATTCCCTTGTAAACATCATAATTAAAAACGGATAAAATGACGCTCCAATATATTCAACACGAATCCAGATATACATGGTCCCGACTGTATCCGACAGCAGCTCAAATGCATACCCTATGCAGTGAAAAATCATTGCAGTCATTAAAAGACAAAAATAGAAAACACCAGGAATTCTTCTTCTGGCCAGACCATAAATAACAAAATTACCGATCAGTGCAGAAGAAATGATCAGTAATACGCTTAATAAAACATTATTCATATGTATAACTCCTCTCCCGCTTGTTATTTTAGAGAATCAGCAGACAAATGTCAATGTCCTGCGGACAGGAATTCATAAAATGATAGTTATCCACTCCCCTTTACTATCTGAAACAGCAAAAAAATGCCAAAGCACTTATTAATAAGAGTGTTTTGGCATTAATATCAAATATAGGAACTGAATGTAAGATCTTAGCGACTCCTTCCCTCTGAAATATGAAGAATCTGATAAATTCTAAAGCCTTCCTGGATTTGAGGGCGTTCTTTCATAAATAAAAATACACTATATCTCCATTTATCCGGATTATAGATGCATATCTGTCCAGTGATCTCCTCTATCCGTTCCGTCATCAGCTTGATTTTCTGGGGAACATTACTTAAAGATAATTCCGGAGGAATACTTCCGGTTATTTCTATCACATAGCGGGAATTCAGAAACTGATCATCAAATTCGGCAAACAAAGGTATGCCAATATTAACATGCTGCCAGCCAAAGGATTTGATGATTTGATCATAATATCCGCCAAACAGGAATTGATTC
>SVDT01000111.1 GCA_015057775.1 Paenibacillaceae bacterium
CATTACAGCGGAGAAAGTTTACCGGGAGATAAAATAGAAAAATTAAGAAACGGCTGCACAAGATGGAGAATCCATTCTGTGCAGCCGTTCCTGTTATTGAGTCATTATTTTAATTTGTCGTAACCGGATGCTTTGATTGTTCCGTCACTGTTGGTGTTGTAATATTTCTCATCACCGTCTTTTACATTTGTTTTGCTCTTTGCAAGCTTACCAGAGGTGCTGATTAAGTACTCCTTGCCGTTGAATTCAACTACTTTGTATTTCTCATCCTTATCAGCTTTTAAGAGACGACCCTGAATGTAAATGCTGTCATCAGTGATGCCGTTGTAACCTGCGCCCTTGTTGCTTCCGGATTTGCGGAAGTTGAAGGTATAGGTTTCTCCGTCTAAATCAATGGTAGTTTTACCTGTAGCCATAGCGCCTTCCTTTGGTGAATTTCCAAAGTAGTAAACCAGACCTGTATCATCTGTTCCAGGAAGCTCGCTTTCTGTCTCGATTTCATCATAAGAATCAATCACATTGCCAGTTACGTTAAGCTTATAAAGTCCGTGAAGCATTTCGCCCATTTCATTGAATGCATAACGAATGCCGTCAATGGTCTTAATCTGGCTCTTTACAAGATTGCCATCACTGTTTGCATAGAACCAGTACTGGGTATCATCTTCATGACCTTTTGCATCAAGCTCTTCGCTTGGAACTGCCTTGAACCAGCCCTTTGCCTGCCAGCATTCTTCCGGAAGATTATAAAACTGGTTAGAAGAACTAGCTGTGGAGGTAGAAGCAGGGGTAGCCTCGTACCAGTCATATTTTGCAGCACCATATTCATTAAAGCGATATTTTTTGCCGTTAATGGTTTTGGTTGTATCAGTGGTCTTCTTACCGTTTGAACCAAAGTAGAACCAGTAAGAACCATTAAAATTGTCATCCTTATCTGTATCGTCTTCCACTTCAAGGGATTTCCAGCCATCTACGCGGGCACCGTCAGAAGCATCGCCACAGTAATATACGCCCTCTTTCCATGCATCATCCCCAGTAACACGGGTAGAAGCATCATCAAGCCAGCCGTACAGCATCTTTCCTTCTGTATCGAATGCGTAGGAGTGAGTTTCTCCATTTGCAATTTTTATAGATTTAAAATTAGTTTTACCGTTGGTAGATGCCTTATATGCTTTACCGTTGCTGCCAAAATAGTACCAGTTGGTATCTGCCGCATCTTCGTCGTCACTGTCAGAAGCAACCTCTCTCCATTCGTCAGTAACCATAGCACCAACAGAGTTTACATAATAGTAATTATCGTCTGTTTCAATGATCTGGTTTGTAGCAAGCTGTCCATCAGAATCTAAGTAAAACCAGTTATCTCCTGATTTTCTCCAGGCCTCTGTAGTCATATCACCACTTTTGTCATAGTAGACCCAGCTGCCGTTTTCTTCGGACCAACCTTGTGCTGCAAAGGATGTCATGGAGGCACCTATGGTAAAAATCGCTGCAGCGCAGGGAATCAGCCATTTCAGTTTCTGTTTCTTCATAATAATTCTCCTTTCATCTCTCCCGCCCATGGTTTTTGGGCATATAGGGATACCCCCAGGATGTTTGTATCTCCTGTCAGGGTGTTCATTTCTCCTACCCGTTTATCGGGCTTATTCAGCTCGTATCGGCTGATAGGGAGACTTTAAACCATGGAGTAAGTACAAGGTCAAGGGAAGTTAAAAAGGCGTAAGAATACGTAAGAAAATGGCGATTTGTTAATAGAATTGTAATCTTACCTTATTCTGGAAGAGGATGAATCTGCCCCTCAGTATCTATGGTAATTGTGGAAGAGAGCTGTTCCATATACTGGATGGATTTTTGTTTTTCACCAGGAGAAACAACCAGATCAGTGCTGCAATTTTCCTGAATACATGGGATAAACTGAAGTTTCTTAAGACCGTCTGGAGTGACTGTTGCTTCTACAAGTCCGGTAGGTATTGTTCTGCTGTTGAACCAGAAGTTGCCCAGACTGTACACAATGGGAACACTTTTATAATACTCAATTCCCTGAAGGACATGGGGGTGGCAGCCAATGATTAGTCCTGCACCATGGTCAATGAGCTGACGGGCCAGATTTTGCTGGTCCTCTCCATAGTAATTGGTTCCTTCTGTTCCCCAATGGATAAACACCACTACAAAGTCACTGTTTTGCTTTGCTGTTTCTACAGCACCTAAATACAGATCAGGATTATCTGTTCTTAAAACCCCTGGACTGTCAGGACCTGCTTCTTTTGTAAATCGGGTGGAACGTTCAATCTGAGTGGCGCAGACATAGGAAATTTTCATACCCCCCGATATAAAATAGACGGGTTCTTTTGCTTCCTCAATATTTCTTCCAGCACCGGCATAGGCAATCCCGGCATCGGATAATGTGTCAAGAGTATCCATAAGGGCATCTGCCCCGTAATCGTAAACATGATTATTTGCCAGAGATACCAGATCCACGGACAAGGAATGCAGATTTTGTACCATGGAAGGATCTGCCCGGAATGTAAAGGCTTTTCCTGGCAGTGGTGTTCCCCTTCTGCTATAGCTGAATTCATTGTTAATCATCATAATATCAGCGGAAGCCATCCGTGCTCTTACATTTGTCAGAATGCAGGAATCAATACCACCTCTTGCGTGATATGCGGACATATTGGCATATCCGTCTGCAAAACTGATATCTCCGGCAAAGGATAACACCACCTGATTGGGATCAGATGATTGTTTCAGCCAGATATTGTGGGAACGTGCTGCGTCAGGGCTGTTAAGTATCCCAGAATAAAGATCCTTTAAAACAGGAAGTGAGTTTCCGGTCAGTTCATGCCACAGTCCGCCTCCGTCAGAGCCTGTTTCAAATGAGGTTATGAGTCTGTCATAGACACTGGTTCCATATGTAGATTTAATAAAAGCCATGAAATCTTCGCTGATTCCTTCCGGAAGCCTGTCCTTTTTTACAGCTACCTGGTCAGAGGCAGAAGGGGGTTCCGTGTGTGAAGAGGAAGAGGTCTCAGTTTCTTCTG
This sequence comes from Paenibacillaceae bacterium, assembly GCA_015057775.1. Taxonomy (GTDB): domain Bacteria; phylum Bacillota; class Clostridia; order Lachnospirales; family Lachnospiraceae; genus Lacrimispora. The sequence goes on from SVDT01000111.1 coordinate 3,033, forward strand.
GCACCTGGACGGAGGGAGAGGAAAGGACGGCAGATCTTGCACAACCCGCAAGCAGCAGAAGAATAGCAGGCAGAATAACTATTTGGTATCGCTTCATGATTTTCTCCTGTTTTCATTTCTCTGTTGTTATTTTACCAGATTGCCTGGCAGAAAGATAGACAAAGGGAATCATTTTAGATTTATTCAGAAGCCATTTAGAAACCATTAAGATTTACTGCTCATAATAAACGTATCAAATAAAAAAGGAGAGAAATGTCATATGGGTATTAAAAATGGCTGGTATCGTAATGTAGGAAGTTTTTTGACCGTAACTGCCGTGATTTCAGGATTTAATCCGGTAATTGCATCTGCCAATATAAGTTCTTCTGATTTTAGTATGCGTGATAAAGTAGTGAGTCTGACTGGAATTATGGAATTGACAAATAACACGGGTATTGTAACAAGAGGAGAGTTTGCCAAAATGCTGGTGAATGCATCAAGCTTCAGGGAAAACCTTTCAAAATCAGATTCTTCTGTATTCAAAGATGTGCCTGCACAAAATCCCAATGCAGAATATATCAAAATCGCAGCTTCCCAGGGTTTAATGACAGGTTATCTGGGTGGAGTCTTTAAGCCGGAAGATAACATTACATACAGGGAGAGTGTAAAAGCAGTTCTTACCTTACTTGGATATAAAGATGAGGATTTTACGGGTAATATCACCTCCTCCCGTATCTCAAAATTTCAATTTCTGGAACTGAATGAAAACTTAAACCGCACTACGGATGAAAACCTAACCCAGACAGATTGCGTCAATCTTTTTTATAATCTTCTTAAAACAAAGAAAAAGGATTCCAGTGAAATCTACGGAAAGGTATTAAACTGTGAGATTAACTCCGATGGGGAGATTAATCCCATTTCGATTCTGAAGGATGAAAGAAAGGGTCCTCTGCTGGTGCGGAAGGGATTTAGCGTAATTCAATCCGTTCCCTTTGGCTCAGAAAAGGCAAATGTTTTTCTAAACGGAGCTGCCAGTACTCTGGCTGCTGTAAAAGAATCACAAAAATCCAATGGGTTTGTAGTGATCTATTATAATGTCAAATCAAAGACTATCTGGGCTTATACAACGGATGGCTGGGATAAAGATACGTTAACCGGAGAAAATGCATATGTTCTGATACTGGGTGAGGTTAAAAATATTTATTATAAATCTACGGACGTTATTACACCAACTTCCATTCGACTTGAGATTGACAGCAGTAATTCGGACAGCGATATCAGCAGCAGTGAAAATGTTGACAGCAATGGTTATCTGTCCATTAATCTGGATTCTTCCAAGCTGCAGTATCTGTTTTCAATCTATGGAAAAGTGACAGTCGGGGATAAGGTTGTAATGGTATGCAGCAAGAATGGAACCACTTATACAGCGGTGGATGCCATTGACTATTGAGAATGAGGCGTGGATCTATGAAGAGAAAGAAAAAAAATATTTTTCTTATTGCTATAGCTGCCGCTATTTTATTGGCGGGAGTTACGGCGGTAAAGCAAATGGGTAAAAAAGCCATGTCTGAAGACCAGATACCGGTGAGTACAGCAGTTGTAAAAAAAGGAAATATTAGTACGGAATTAAAAGCGTCGGGTACTCTGGCCGCAAAAAATACATATAAGATAACCTCTATGGTGGAAGGTGAGATTGTAGCTGCCGATTTCTCAGAAGGAGATCAGGTAGAAAAGGGACAGATCCTATATGAAATTAATAAATCAGCCATGGATTCTGAATTGTCAGGTTCTGAAAATTCAGAATCCAGGGCAAACAGTTCTCTGGATCAGGCAAAAAAGCTTTATGAAGACGCAATACAAAAATATAGCGGAAATACCTATAAAGCTAAAAATTCCGGATACATTAAGGAACTGTTTATAAAAGCAGGCTCTAAAGTGGATAATGGAACAAAAATTGCAGATCTTTATGATGATCAGGTGGTAAAACTGAAGGTGCCGTTTCTTTCCGGGGATGCGGCAGCTTTTGGAGCAGGGAATGCCGCAGTTATCACACTCTCTGACACAGGAGAACAGATACAGGGAACTGTTGAAACCATTTCCAATCAGGAAACCACACTAACCGGAGGCAGACTGGTACGCAGAGTTACCATTCTGGTACAAAATCCAGGAGGTTTGACCAGCCAGGTAAAAGCAACCGCTTCTGTAGGAGGAGTATCTGGTGCAGAAGACGGCACCTTTGAACCAGAGATTAACAGTGCCATGGAGGCAGATATTCCGGTTTCTGTTGAAGTGGAAGCCCTTCTTGTGAATGAAGGGGATTATGTGCAAAAGGGCACTCCCCTGTTTCGTATCACAGAGAAAAGTGCAGATGATTTAAAGAAAAGCTATACCGATCCCATGAACCAGGCAGAAGAAAATGCAGAGGCGGCAAAAAATAAATTAGACAGCACCAGAAAAAGTTACGATAATTATACAATTAAAGCTCCAATCTCCGGAACTGTGGTTGCGAAAAAATATAAAGCAGGAGATACCATAAGCAGAAATACCAACACAGAACCGGATCTTGCTGTGATCTACGATCTCTCTGAACTGACATTTAAGCTGCCGGTAGATGAGCTTGATATACATAAGGTGAAAACGGGACAGAAAGTGGCTGTAACGGCAGATGCTTATCCAGGAAAGACTTACCCTGCAACTGTTACCAATGTAAGCCTGGAAAGTGCTGTGACCAATGGGGTCAGTACCTATCCGGTCATTGTTACACTGGATAAGAAAGATGACTTAATACCTGGCATTAATGTGCAGGGGGTAATTTCACTGGGCAGTGCCAATGATGTCCTTGTGATACCGGCAGCCGCACTTATGCGGGGAAATTTAGTTTATATAAAAGATGATAAGGTGCTTAAATCTCAGGGAGAGGTACCAGCCGGTTTTCGTTCAGTAAAAGTAGAGACAGGGCTGATCAGCGCAGACGCTGTGGAGATAACAAGTGGTTTATCAGAAGGTGATGAAGTGTATGTTTCCCAGACAGAAACAGAATTGCCAGCTGGAAATCTTATGGAAGACATGGGAGGTGGGCCTGGTGGTGAAGCTGGGGAATAAGAAAAAGGATAGAAAAGAACAGGTCAAAGTCTGTGCAGACAGCGAGTTAATCAAACTGGATCATATTTATAAAATCTATAATCTTGGAGGGGAAGAAGTTTATGCCAACAATGATGTGAATCTTTCTATTGAAAAAGGGGAATTTGTTGCTATTGTAGGTAAGTCGGGCAGCGGAAAATCAACTCTGATGAATATTATAGGAGCTCTTGATGTTCCATCCAAAGGAGAATATTACTTAGGAGGAGAACCGGTACGGGAAATGGGAGATAAACAGCTTGCCCGTATCCGCAATGAAATGATTGGTTTTATCTTTCAGCAATATAATCTGCTTCCAAAGTTAAACATTGCTGAAAATGTGGAGCTTCCTCTTTTGTATGCAGGGATAGAAACAGCGGAGAGAAAAGAGCGTACGCGAAAAGCGTTAGAGAAGGTTGGACTGTCGGACAAATGGAGGAATCTTCCAGGCCAGCTTTCAGGCGGGCAGCAGCAGCGGGTATCCATTGCCAGAGCACTTTCCGGAAACCCGTCTCTGATTTTAGCAGATGAGCCTACAGGGGCGCTTGACTCTAAAACCAGCAGGGATGTACTGGATTTTTTAAAACAGATCAATGAAGAAGGAAACACCATTGTTATGATTACCCATGACAATACCATCGCATTAGAAGCAAAACGGGTGATCCGGATTGCTGATGGAAAAATTAATTTTGATGGAAAGGCAGATGATTATGCGGCAATCCTTTAAACTTGCACTTAGAAGTATCTGGGGCAATAAGATGCGGTCGTTTCTTACCATGCTTGGAATCATAATCGGGGTCGCAGCTGTGATTGTGCTGGTGAGTCTTGTTAACGGTTACATGGACAGCGTGATTAAAAGCTTCTCTGATATGGGGGCCAATCAGATACAGGTCAATGTGACAAACCTTTCATCAAGATCTGTAAACAGCGGGCAGATGTATGGATTTTATGAGGACAACAGCAATATTTTTGAACGCATGAGCCCTGTTGTGAGTGTTTCTGGAAAAGTGAGAAATGGGGAACAGTCATTAAAGTATACAACAGTTTCGGGCATCAGTGAACAGTATGGGGATATAAAAGGGTCTAAATTGGAATCTGGGCGTTCCATACTTTATTCTGATATTGAATCAAGACAGAGGATTTGTGTGATTGGGGGATACGTTGCAAAGCAGCTATATGGAAGCGGGGAAAATGCGATAGGTAAAAAAATAAAAATAGGAGACAATACCTTTGATATTGCAGGAGTTTATCAAATAAAAAATAAACAGTATTCAGAGAGCGGAGGAGAAGATGATTTTGTCTGGATCCCTTATACGGTTGCGGTGAAAATAGAGAAAAATGCAAATATAGGAGATTATTTGTTTACTGTGAGAAGTGTTTCAAAGGCAAATGAAGGGGTGGAACTGATCCAGAAATTTCTGATGGATATTCTGAAAAACAAGGACCTGATCCGGGTTATGGCCATGAGCAAGATTCTTGATTCCATGAATAAACAGATGGCAATGATAAGCGGACTGGCGGGAGGAATTGCAGGAATCTCACTTCTGGTAGCCGGTGTGGGAGTTATGAACATTATGCTGGTATCTGTAACAGAGCGCACCAGAGAGATCGGAATCCGCAAATCACTTGGAGCAAATAAAGGGGCAATCATGCAGCAGTTTATTATTGAAGCAGCGGTTACCAGTTCCATTGGCGGAATCATCGGAATCTTATTTGGCTGCGGTGCAACAGCTGCAGTGGGGAAAGCAGCAGGAGTTACCGCCCATCCTGCATTAAACGCGGTTGTGATTGCATTTGGAGTTTCTGTTGCCATTGGTCTGTTTTTCGGGTATATGCCGGCCAGAAGAGCAGCAGGTTTAAATCCTATCGATGCATTAAGAAGCGACTAAATATTTGATATTTCTCTGTTATGTAGTATAATTTTTTTATCAGAAATCTGGGGTGAGGAAGGAATGAGATGGAACAATTAAAAATTTTAATCATTGAAGATGATGAAGATATCCGGGAAGGTGTAAGAATTCTTTTAGAAAGCCAGAACTATCTGGTGGAAGAAGCCAAGAATGGAAAAGAGGGTCTGGATCTGTTAACAGAAGATACGGATATGGTCATTCTGGATGTTATGATGCCCGGTATGAATGGATTAAAGACATGCAGGGAGATACGCAAACGGTCTTTTGTGCCGGTTTTGTTTCTTACAGCCAAGACTCAGGAATCGGATAAATTAATTGGACTGATGGCAGGAGGAGACGATTACCTGTCCAAACCCTTTTCCTATTCAGAGCTGCTGGCAAGAGTGCAGGCACTTCTTAGGAGATACCGGGTTTATAAAGGAAAAGAGCTTACAGATGGTATGAGTAAGGAAAAATGGCTGGAACTGTATGATATTCGTATGAATGAAGAGTTCAACGAGGTATGGGTAGGGGAAGATGAGAAAGAACTGACCGATATTGAGTATAAAATTCTTCTTCTTATGATGAAGCACCCAAAGCGTGTTTTCTCAGCTCAGAATCTGTATGAAAGCATATGGGAAGAGCCTTATTTTTATTCATCCAACAGTACGGTTATGGTTCATATCCGTAAGCTTAGAATGAAAATAGAAGAAAATCCCCAGGAACCGGTGCATATAAAAACCGTATGGGGGAAGGGGTACCGCTTTGAATAAACGTTGGCACAGCATGAAACTTCAGTTTTCTCTGGTCATTATGGGTGCTGGAATCCTGGCAGTCCTCGTCTATATGGGAGTGAACCTGGTATCCCAGAAAACCCTGGATTCTTATTTTACCAATAAGGCCTTTGTGGCCAAAGCCCAGAAAAAGAGTGCAGATGAGTTTCAGGAATATGTAAGAAAGAATCATATAAGTTCAGGGGACAAGGAGGCGCTTGATAGTTGGATTGATCGTCAGAATGTGGTTTATATAACGGTATACAGAGATGGAAATGTCATATATGGTTCAACGATGATCGATAGTGATTATTATAAGGATCAGCCTTTTTTTAATATTCAATTTGAGGATGGACCAGCAAACGTGTATCTGGATGGATTCTTTGGATACCAGTTTTATCTCACAGCCATGACCATATCACTGATTATTTCCGTACTGGTGTTTTTAGCAGTCTGTATTGGATTTATGGAGAAGAAGATCACATATATCACGCTTCTGGAGCGGGAGGTAAAAGTATTAAAGGGAGGTTCTCTGGAAAAAGAAATTTCCATCAGGGGATCTGATGAGCTTACCTCTCTTGCACAGGGTTTAAATGATATGAGGGTGTCTTTAAAAGAGAATATGGAGATGAAGGAAAAACTGCGTTCAGCCAACAAGAGCCTGGTAACAGGCCTGTCCCATGATTTAAGAACGCCTCTCACCACATTAATGATTTATTTGGAACTATTATCTAACGGGAAGGTTCCTGAGGCGGAAAAGCAGATGCAGTACTTAAAAAAATGTACGGAAAAAGCAAAGCAGATGAAAGTTCTGTCGGATCAGCTGTTTGAAAGTGTTCTGGTAGCCGAAGAAAAGGAAGAGGAACTGGAAGCTCCCCAAATGGTACAGTATGTCATGGAAGATGTGATCTCTGATCTGATTATGTTTCTGGAAAGTCAGGGCTTTGATACAGAGTGCCGGATTGAGTGGGAACCGGTAAAAATTGCTGTCTCTATTGATTACATCATTCGAATTGTCAATAATATAAGCTCTAATATCATAAAATACGCTGATTTAAGTAAGCCGGTTATTATCCAGATGAAGTACTCTAAAAATCAAGTGGAAGTATGGTTTATGAATGGAATCTCTCTCGGCAGAAACAATGGAGAAAGCACAAAAATGGGGATTCAGAATATTAAGTCTATGATGGATAAAATGGGTGGAATATGTGAAGTGATAAACCATGACAGCAGCTATGTGATGAAAATAAAATTTCCTGTAAAATAAGAATAATCACTTGATCTGATGGTAATATAATACCACAAAAACCACTTTTTTTCAAGTCTTGTAATTTCCCTGAAACAGGCGTAAACTGTGGATTTATCAGAAAGGAGTATGATTATGGACAATGAAAAATGGCTGGTTAACAAAGAGGACAACGCTTCGCTTGCAAGATTAAATGCTGCAAACGAATATACCGGAAGATTTGGTCTTAAATTATCGGAGGAAGACGCTGCACTGCTCTTAAAAGAGAAACGAATATTTTAAAAAAGCAGGAACGGGTGGAGTTTGGAGAAGGAATTCTTCCTAAGCTTATTTTTGCCTTTTGTGATTCCCCGTATATTTATCAGGATAACTACACAGACACCCTTGGAAGGCTGCAGGAAATATTTTATTCCTATAAAAATGATACCCTGGATGAAATACCGGATGATGAGCTGATTGAATTCATGAAGGAGCAGTTTGACGGTCCCTGTCAGGGATCCGTAGATTATCTGGAAGATACTGCTCTGGAGGGTTTTGCACGGAAAACCAGATTTGGTTTCCAAGATAACTGGGAAGAGGATGATGATGAAATATAGCCAGGAGGAGTTAATGCCTGTAGTAGCAAAGCTTGCAGCCCGGTATACAAGCAATGAAAGTACGTCAATCTCTTATGATAAGGCAAGGCAGCTGATGGGTGCGGTAATTTATTGCATAGAAGAATATGAAAATGCAGCAGTTGGCTTAAGGGACCTGGTTACAGCGCACGCTGCAATATCTGCAGATACCGCCTACAGGCAGGGATATGAAATACTCATAGAAAAGGTTAAAAAAATTCAGCAGGAATATAACCTTATGATAAAAGAGTTTCAATTTTACGGCAATCGGTGCTGTTATGATACCTTTCAAAAAGGGTTGCCGGAATTTTTCCTGTATTATGATGCTCGCTTTCACCCCATGAACCATATTCTTACCCTTGATTATCCTGTTCTGGTTTCCTTAGAACCCCGGTGCGGTGCGGATTTGATGGAAGTCTATGTTAGAAGTGCCTTTCTGGAACAAAGTTTTTTAAAGAAGCTTCCCCCGGACTATATCATGCATGTGCTGAATGCCTATTCAGGTGATTATGGAGAACTGATCATTAATCTTGCATCAATTGTCATAAGGAATGTCTTAGGCTGCCGGATTGCAGGAAAAAGCATTGATTTAAATGGATATTCTCCAGTTGAGATAGAACGTCTTAAGGTTTTTATCAGTGGAAAGTCCAGAGAAGAGCTGGAGGAACAATTAAAGAAATATATTGATGAACTCATGGATTTTGCTTATGAAGGAAATGAAGAGCTGGGCGACTATTTAAAAGAAGATGTAAGAAACTTCAGTTTCGAATTACAGCACGGGTTAAACTATAACTGCTTACAGGCGATGCTGGCAGTGGGAAAATAATTAAAAAATACCGGAAACCTATTTCTTAAGTTTCCGGTATTTTTCTATCAACGGAACATTATTCCTGTCCGGTGGTTTGATTTTCTTCTTTTAATAGATTTTTCTGTGCTGTTGAAAGCATAAGTTTAATCCGGTTTAACTGATTTACTTCACTGGCGCCTGGATCGTAATCTACTGCGATGATGTTGGAGTCAGGATATGCTTTTCTTAACTCCTTGATTACTCCTTTTCCCACAATATGATTGGGGAGGCAGCCAAATGGCTGGGTACACACAATATTATTGGTTCCGGTATGAATCAGTTCCAGCATCTCTCCGGTTAAGAACCAGCCTTCTCCGGTCTGATTGCCGATGGAAACAAAGTCATTTGCCATATTAGCAAGGTTTCCGATATGAGCCGGAGCAGTAAAGTTCTTACTCTTTTCCAGTTCCCGTTTGGCAGTCTTACGGAAGAATTCCAAAAGAGAGATTCCCATATTGGCAATGAATGCAGTGGATTTTTTACCTCCAAGGAAATCGGCTTTAAAGTTTGTGTTATAAAAGCAGTACAGTAAAAAGTCCATTAAATCAGGCATAACAGCTTCAGCGCCTTCCGCTTCCAAAAGCTCTACGATCCGGTTATTGGCAAGTGGGGAAAACTTTACAAGAATCTCACCTACAATACCAACCTTTGGTTTTTTCACAGAGTTTCTTGGCAGGTTGTCAAAATCTCTGATGATGCCCTTAATGTTACGGGAAAACTCCATCATGTCAGCTGATTTCTTTGAGAGTGATACAATACAGCGTTCTTTCCATTTTTCATGGAGAGAGTTGGCGGAACCAGGTATCTTCTCATATGGCCGGGTTGCATACAGCACCCTCATAAATATATCTCCGTATACCACTGCCTGCATGGCTTTTGTTAACAGCGGCAGTGAGATGGTAAAGCCAGGATTGGATTCCATGTTTCCTGCGTTGACAGAAATCACAGGTACCTGACTCATCCCAGACTTATCAAGGGCTCTGCGGACAAAGCCAATATAGTTGGAAGCACGGCAGCCTCCGCCTGTCTGGCTCATAAATACAGCAGTTCTGTCTAAATCATATTTCCCGGAAAGCAGTGCCTCCATGATCTGTCCGACTACAATCAGAGAAGGATAGCAGGCATCGTTATTTACGTATTTTAAGCCTGTATCAATGGCAGAGCGGTTATCGTTCTGCAGAACCTCCACCCGGT
>SVDT01000112.1 GCA_015057775.1 Paenibacillaceae bacterium
AGCCCCGTCAATCTCCGCCGCATCCTGCAATTCCCCGGGTATGGATTCCACAAAGGTCTTGCATAAGACAATGTAAAAGGGTGATACTGCAAGCGGCAGAATATAACCCCAGAAATTATTGGTTAAGTGAAGATTCCGCATCGTAATATACCAGGGGATAATACCTGCATTAAAATACATGGTTGCTACCACAAAGCGATACCAGAATTTCCTTTTCCACATGGATTCCTTTGTAAACATATATCCCAGAAAAGCTGCGATAAATACGGTGACAATTGTCCCAATCACCGTCCTGGCAACGGAAATCTTAAGAGCCGAAAACAAACCGGGAATCTTAAGAACAGAAATATAATTGTTAAAATGAATTCCAATGGGCCAGAAAAGTACCTTCCCTCTTTCGCTTAAATTATTGGCACTGATGGTATTAATGAATATGTAGTAAAAGGGATAAACGCATATAAATGTAAAAAATAAATAGACAATACAGGTAATGGTATCAATCACATAATCTTCTAAACTTCGTTTTCTTTTATGCTTTTTAACGATTTCTCTCATTTCTTCCCCTTTCTGCTTCATTAAACAAACCCTTCCCCTCTTACCATCTTGGAAATCTGGTTTGTCGCACACAGCAGCAATACACTTACAATACTTTTAAACATGCTGATGGCAGTTGACAGGGAATAACCCCCGCTTCCCATCGCAATATTGTAAACATACAAATCCAATACCTGAATGTAATCTTTATTAAAGGCATTTTGAAAAACGAAGTACTGTTCCAATCCATTTGTCAGAAAATTAGCGAGATTAAGCATCACAAGCACAAAAAATGTGGGAATTAAACCAGGGATTGTGATATGCCAGATCACCTGCATTCTGCTGGCTCCATCTACTCTGGCAGCTTCCTTCAGCTGTTCATCGATTCCGGATATGGCTGCAATGTACATAATCGCTGCCCACCCTGCGTTTTTCCAGGTAAGCCACAGCCACATTTTAAACCAGATATGATTTGCAGACTGGAGAAACAGCTGGGGCGTCTCTAATATTCCCAGATTCAACAGCAGGCTGTTTATAACACCGGTACTGCTAAATACGCAGTATGCAATGGAATACACCAGAACCCAGCTGATGAAATTGGGTAATGTCGTCGCAGTCTGGACAAATACTTTAAATGGCTTCCATTTAATTTCGTTGAGAAAGACTGCAAAAATCATGGGGAACCAGGAAAACAAAAGGCTGAGTCCGCTGATGGCAAAGGTATTTCTTAAAACAGCCAGCAGCTGTTTTAGCTTAACGTCATTGGTTAAAAGAGACGTAAACCATTTGAAGCCCACAAACTGTTTCATACTAAGAGGAAATGGCGGCTTATAATCAAAAAATGCATAGATCCAGCCATATAACGGATAATACGAAAACACAGCAACTAAAATAAGAAACGGTAACACGTACATAAACTCTCTGAATGCCCTTGCTTTCTTCCTGTCATTAAACATTCTCATGAAATCATCCTTTCCTGTTCTTACAGTTTCTTAACATGTTAAGGATTTGTATCCCCCTTTGTAAAACGTTTTACCTATTGAATAAAATTATATTCCAACCTATGTATATAGTCAACTAATATTGTTTTTATTTTGTATCATTTGTATGTTTTAAACAACTATTAATTCATATAATTATACTTAATTACTATGTTTTTTCTTTTTTATTTATGTATAAAACGTTTTACATTAAACCAAAAAAGCAGATGCCGTCTGAGTGTCATGGCATCTGCTTTTTATCTGTGCTGCTATTGATCTCTTATATTAATTTTTTTACTGATTTTCGGAGAACCATAGTACATGGCAGCGCTATCTGATTCATCTGCTGCTCTACCTCTCCCTCTTCTTTGTCTAATGTCCGGATTAATAACTCCGCCGCCTTTTTCCCAATCTCTTTTAAGGGAAGGGCCGCCGTGGTCAGCGAAGGGCGGAAATATTCGGCTATCACCTGATCATCAAATCCAACCACGGATACATCCTCCGGTGCTTCCAGTCCATTCTCTTCCAGATAATCATAGACTCCGCCTGCGATCACATCCGAAAAGCAGAATATGGCTGTAACGTTCTTCCTGATCAGTGTGTCAGCCCCTTCATAACCACTCTCCCGGTCCCAGTTTCCATAGCATACAAGATCTGGATTGTAAAATATTTTTCTGTCATACAAGGCTCTCTGGTATCCAAGAAGCCGTTTATCCATATGGATGTTATCTTTTCTTCCACCGATCACTCCGATCTTCTCGTGCCCCATTTTCAGAAGATAATCTGTCATATCATATCCACCCTTCTCATCGTCAATTACCACGGAAGGGAACTGGGGCGTATGGGGATACCCGTAGGTCATGACTACCGGAATACTAAAATCGTCATCAAAACATCGCATATTTCTAGCGTGCCCCGGTACATAAATAATCCCATCCACTTTAATCGACAAAAGCTCCTGAATCGCTGGATTTAAGACAGAATAATATTCCTCTTCATCCTGATACCATTGTTCATTCCATCTGGCATACAGACGAAGATTCACCATAATTGTTCTATAATTTTTCGTTTCACAATAAGACATGATGCTTTCAATGATAATAGGAGCAGAAAAAAGCGAGATGTCTTCGGCAATGATCCCAATTAATTTGGTCTTTTTCTTTCGCAGACCCTGAGCAATATAGTTGGGTTGATAACCGGTTTCCTTTATCACCTGTAATACTCTCTGCCTTGTATCCTCACTTACTTTTGGTATCCCATTTAAAATGTTGGATACCGTGGATACGGATACGCCACATCTTTTTGCTATTTCCTTTAATGTCACCATGGCATTTTACCTTCTATTATTACTTCCTTGAGCGTTCTGCAAGACCCTTTAAGAAAACTCTGACATAACGGTCCCCACAAACCTTATAATTGCGTTGGCCTTCTCTCCTTAACAGAGCGCTTAATTCTCCGTTTGACAGTTCTGCTCCCCCGGCTTTAAAAATTGCAAGCATATCATCGCCGGTCAAAGCCAGAGCTATTTTAACCTTCTTCAGAAAAATATTGTTTACATTTCTATAATCATTGATCATAAAATTCTTATTATCCCCGGATTCCCCTGGCTTTTCTTCCTTTGCTCCCCGTTTAAAGATAATGAAGCCATTTAAAAATGATTCCAGCATACGATAATTACATATCTGATTATTCCCATCACTGCCCTCATTGGCTTTCAGCATATCCTGTACATTGGTTTTTGTAAGAACTACTCCGCCCAGTTTGAAAATTTCAACCATATCACTATCCTTGATATCCAGTGCATATCTTAATCTCTTCAATATATCAATATTTTCCATAGGAACCCCTTTTGTGTTTGATTTTATATTTTAGCTTTACTATAACACGCTGCTAATATTTATCCAATGCTTTTGTTACCTTTAATTGTTTCCCATTGATCGGGGTGTGACTCATGATTTCCAGCACCATAGGGCCTTTTCCATTTAATATCTCCACATAGGTAAGGGTATCCTGAATTGTTATGATTCCGATATCTTCCGCCGACATATTTTCTAAATTGGACAGTACTCCTACGAAGTTGGTTGCCCTTAATTTCTTTTTCTTCCCACCATTAAACCTCAGTTTCATAATGCCTTTGTTTAACTGATCGCTTTTTAACTGTTTTATCTCAGGAGCTGCTTTTAATTTTTTATCAAAATTAAGCCTTGCCTGGGATACCTCTGCTTTTTCATATCCTGCCCGCTGCCGAATGGGAGATCCGATGAATTCTTCAATCTGCCGTACGAAACGCGCCTGTGAGGAAGTCGCCAGCGAAACCGCGTTTCCTTTCCGCCCAGCCCGGCCTGTTCTCCCTGTCCGGTGAACATAGGTTTCTGCTTCCAAAGGAATATCATAGTTAATTACAAGGGAGATGTCATCCACATCAATCCCCCTGGCTGCAACATCCGTAGCCACCAGATACCGGTACTGCCCTCTTTTAAACCGCTTTATTGCAGAGATCCGGTCTGCCTGTTCCATGCCGCCGTGAAGCTTCTGGGGGTGGTAATTCATCTGTTTTAGCCGTTCCCATACAAGATCTACCCGGTCTTTTGTGCTGCAAAAGATGATACAGCTATCCGGATTTTCCATAATTGTAATATCCGTAAGCAGTTCAAACTTTTCTTCCTCAGACGTCAGAAAAAGAGAATGATCGATATCTGCTGCCCCGTTACTGTCCTCGTGAATATCGATCTGAACAGGCACCTTGTGCTCACTTAGTGATAACTCTTTTATCTTCTGAGGCATTGTGGCTGAAAACAGCATGGTCACTCTGTCTTTAGGCAGTTCATTTATAATTTCTTCCACCTGATCGATGAATCCCATATCTAACATCCGGTCAGCCTCATCGATGACCAGACAGCTGATCTGGCTTAATGGCAGAGTCCCTTTTCTGATGTGATCCATCACCCGGCCGGGAGTTCCCACTGCCACGTGGGTCTTCTGCTTTAATTCTGTCTTTTCAATGGAAATTGGGTGACCGCCATAAATTGCTGCTGCCTTTATTCGTTTAAACCTGCCAATATTAGTAAAATCCTCCTTCACCTGAACCGCCAGCTCCCTGGTAGGTGTGAGAATCAGTGCCTGGGGTTTATTTTCCAGCCAGTCAATCATCTCACAGATGGGAATTGCATAGGCAGCGGTTTTCCCGCTGCCTGTCTTTGCTTTCACAATAAGGTCTTTTTTTTCTAATGCCTGTGGAATCACACGTTCCTGAACTTCTGTGGGTATTTTATAATCCAAAACGCAAAGTGCCTTTTGAATATCGTCGCTCAAAGAAAAACTGCTGAAATTGTTATGAATCATTATTGTTCCTCTCATTTCATTCATACGGTGCAGTCACATAGTTTTAGTACCGCATGTAACATTCTATCATTTCACAGGGAAACTAACAACTGTAACTTAAGCCTTTATAAAAAATCTGTATTTACAGCCTTTTATATGGTACAATTCCTATAGAATAAAAATGAAAGCAGGAATCTAAATTTGAAATCATATAAAAAGATGTTTATTATTGTACCTTTGTTGGTTTTATGTCTTATTTGCGCCAGTTACGTCGTAACAACAAAATTTATAACTTCCAATAATCATACTGTACCTGCAGAAGAATCTGTCAGCACAACAACGAAACAAGAAGAGGTTTCTACTGCTCCTGTATCCACTACTGGAACACCTGTAAATTCTACCGAAGAAACCACTGGCGATGCGTCAAAGATTCAAGATATCATTAGTGACCAGACTACAAGCGTATTTGACGGAGCGGTTGGCGAACGCAATATTGGGATGGCAATCTATAGAAGCGGCAGTGAATTAACAGCTTCTTTGTTTACAGCGAATGAAAAAGATCCTGAAACCAAATTACTTGGTACACTGAATAAGGATACTTCCTCTTTTGTATTGACCAGCGAGGATGGCAGTATCACGTTTGAAGGGACTTTAAGCCCAGATACGTCAAACGGCGACCGATTGACAGGAACATTTAAAAATACTAAGGATCAATCAGAAACTGAATTCCATTTAACCCTGTCTCATTCAGTTGGAAGCCCCCTTGAGGGACGTTATCCCCTGGTTAATGCAGATGCAGCAGACGTAGAAAATTTTGCAAGACAAATAAAGTTAAACATTGTAGAAGATAAAAGACAGGAGTTTGCAGATCTCATTAATTATCCAATCAATGTAACCATAAATAATAAGAAGATAAGCATCAATTCTTCTGAGGAATTTATTCAACACTATAACGATATTATTACATCGGATTTTAAAAACAAGTTATCAGACAGTTATACGAAATATCTTTTTAGCAATAGTATGGGAGTAATGCTTGGAGATGGTGAAATATGGTTTGATAAGTTTCATGATCAGGGATTTAGAATTTATGCCATCAATAATTAAATAGGAACGCCATAATAAATGAGCACCCTGCCATCATCTGGAACAGGGTGCTTATTAAATTTGTCTCTTATGGAGCTGTAATCTGCCACTGCTGATTATACCCGTTGTTGCTGCTCCACTGAATTACATTTCCACCATCATCTACAGAGCCCTTCTCCACATCCAGAAGCTTTCCGCTGTTAATATTTACAACATTGTAATAGCCATTTCCCAGATCGATTAAATTCCATCTCTGGTTATTCTGCCCGTTATCCGTCCACTGGATCACGTCTGCTCCGTCTGCAGTAGAACTCTTATAAACGTCCAGTACTTTACTGCTCTTAGCATTGCTCAGCTTATATCCATTTCCTGTATTGGTTATAAGCCATTTCTGATTACTCTGACCGCTATAACCCCACTGAATCACATCTGCTCCGTCAGCGGTTGATCCGTTGGTCACATCCAGGGCTTTCCCGCTGCCCCTGTTGACCAGTTTATAAGTCTCACCGGAAACTATTCCAGTATTGGCTCCAGTGCCAGGAGTAATAAAGATCCGATAACCCGAGCTATTGTTACAGCCAGATACAGTAACGGTTAATTGCCCGTTTACTACCGGATAATTGGTTGTAGACACAACCACCGGTCCTCTGGATACAGTATCTTTGCTCACCCAGTCGATCTTCTCTACTTTTACAGATGCAGTGGAACCGATAAAGGAAGGAATGTTTTTAAAGGTCGTATTAACAGTTCCGTCATTAGGACCTCCAAAAATAAGGCTTACGTATTTACCATTAGAATCAACGCAGGCTGCTCCATCCACCAGATCGCTGTCATCATTTGGAGGAGTAACAGAAACCATGTTTCCGGTCATATCCCCGTACCATTTATAAAAATACCAGCCTGCACCTTTTTCCGTATTGGTTGCAAGAAGACTGCCAAGTCTCCCGGGAGTGGGTACAAACCACCAGGTAATACAGGCACTTTCAATCTTATGACGCTCGAATTTTGCGATAAAACGGGCAGAAGAACCCGGCTGACCTTCCAGATTATGATCCGGATCGCAGTATTCATTAATGCTGATTGGCAGCGGCGCGATACCAAGGGAAGACTCTAATGCCCGGTATGTTCTGATATTGGGTGCAATTGTCTTCGGTCCACCAGACAGTTCATGCCAGCTCATAATATCCGGAATGCAATTATTTGCTTTACAGTAGGTCAGGAACTCTTTCATGCGGGTATTGTTGTAATAACTCTCGCAGGGACCTATAATTTTGGCGCCTGGATCATTGGCACGGATTACATCATAGGTCTGCTTCCACATGTCGTTAAAACTGCCGTTAGACGAATTCCAGGTTCCTCCCGGCTCATTCCAGATTTCATAACCATAATAATTATTGCGGCCAGATGCTTTCTTATCCTTAATAAATGATTTCACCTGATTGAGCCAGCTGGTCATTCCCGGCCACTGGTAAGGCCAGCCCGGAAGCATGTCTGCCAGATCAATGGATACTCTGGCGCTGGGCACAGATGAAAGCTTCTGGGAAACCAGAATTGCATCTCCAAAGGGATGCTGGTTCCCGTTTCCGCCTCTGGCGGGATTTCGTAAAACATAGGGATTTAATGGTGCTACAAGACCATTTACATCTGCTGGAATACTCTCTGTCATCCCATACAGAGAGCCATTGGCACAATGAGTTACTTCTCTGAGTACATTGGCACAGTCTACTGTCATTGAATTTGCTGCCAATGCCGGTATTTCCGGCATCATGGATAATACCAGCATAACACTGAGTACAAAGGCCAACACTCTTTTCATTTTCAACATAAATACTCCTCCTTCATTTTCTGCTTGAATGCATTCGCTCTATAGAAAGTGAAATAAGTTGAAAATGTAAACTGAAATTATTTTTTTACATACCATCTCCATAAATAACTGTTTTGTTCTTACCGGTAGACTTGGCCTGATACATTGCCTGGTCAGCGATATGAAATAAATCTCTGGGCTGGCATTCGCGCTGAGATGTCTCTGCAATGCCACAGCTAAACGTAATGCTTCCATGTTCAAAAAACTCAAACTGATGGGTTTCGAATATACGCTGTATATCCTCCACTAAAAGCTTGGCCTCATTCGATGATTTATTTGGAAAAATAATAGAAAATTCCTCTCCGCCATAGCGGCATACCTGTCCCATGGCCGAGCAGTGAGACCGAAGAAGCTGGGATAAATAAATCAGTACTATATTTCCATTGTCATGCCCCCAGGTGTCATTGACCCTTTTGAAATTATCAATATCAATCACTGCCACTGCCAGTGGAAATTGTTCTTTTTCGATTGCCATAGATAAGAGATTGAAAAAAGTACTCATGTTATATAAATTTGTCAACGGATCATATTTTAACTGTTCCTCAAGCTGGGACTGTTTGATAAAACTTTCTTTTATCAGCATGTTTTTTTCATATTCCAGCCGGAAGAGATATCTTGCTATAAAATAAGAGCTTATTAGCAGATCCATGGTGATGAATAAATCAACATATAGCAGTTTATCATCTGCTCTGCCGTCGATAGAGCCGAAATAAGTACTGATGCATATGAGGAAAAAAGATATGATCGTAATATTTCTTGTCATTTTTTTATCCGAAAACATGATGGTTATGTAAACAGGGAAACAAAGACTGCAGGAAAGAACTGCGTAAACATTATGCACACTGGACATGACAAAGCAAATTCCAGTAAGCGTCAAAACAGAAATATAGTTTTTAGACTGTTCCGAAATATGATCGGATTCTACTTTTAATTTGCCAAATATACATATGGCAAAGTTCAGGGAAGAGGGCAATACAATATACAGCAGCAGGTATGGTACAGAATCCAGTTTTATCATTCCTGGATACTTTATCATAAGTAGATACGACATAACGATTTCTATTACCAGATTTACAAAAGTAATAAAAAAAGCTATCTGAATAAATGACTTTCTCCATTTTTCATACAATGTGCCAAATTTGTCCATAAGTGTTCCCCTCAGATGTTTTGCTTATTATTGTATGTCGGCAACGGAAATGTTTCAACATAAATTTCTAAAATATGACCATTTTCGTAAAATATTTTCGTAATAAAAGACAGGAAAAAAACGTATGCTGCCATACGCTTTTTCCTGTCTTTTATTTGTACAACTTAATTGTATTAGTATCATTTAAATGGCAAAGCAGAGAAAAAAATACAGGAAAGCTGATCATTCCTACAATACCAAAAAGCTGCGCACCTACGAACATGCTTACCAGGTCAACAATTGGGTGCAAACCAATTTGACTGCCCACAATCTTAGGTTCCAGAATGTTACGGATCACTGTAATAAACAGATACACCAGGAGCAGCCCCAGGGCTAACGGACCATTTCCCTGAATAGCTTCGATCACCATCCATGGAAGCATAATCCCGCCGGTTCCAAGCACTGGAAGAATATCAAAAACAGAGATAGCGATAGCAATTAATATTGCATTTGACACACCGATGATGGTAAGCCCAACGGACAACTCCACAAATGTAATAGTCATAATAAGGGCGTAGGATCTGATATATACAAACAGGATATCTACCACATATTCCTTTATTTGCAACAACAATCCGACTGCCTTATCAGATAACTGGCGGGCCATAAATTCAACCATAAGATCGTAATCTCCTGCAATAAAGAAGGTTGAAATAATCATCAGCAGGATTTTGACAAGTATTCCAGGCAGCAGGGAGGCGTATCCGGTAAGTGTCTCCACAATCCGGACAGATAAGCTGGTAATAAGTTCACCCACAGACTGAACAAACTGGGCAAACAAGTCATTAAGAGTTTTTACAAGAGCGGCATCCATACGGGAAACCGTATGCTCAATCCCTTTAAAAAGGTAACCAAGAGCAGGTTCCATCTGGTTCGTATAGATGGACGGCAATGCCATAACCATATCTACTGTGACCGAAACCAGCTTAATTCCAACCAGGGCGATCAGGATACCTGCCGTACTGTAAAATACCAGAACCAAAACCATGGCAATCAGCTTATAAGGAAGCTTTGTTTTCCCAGCAATCCATTTTGCCGGTATTTTTAAGATGTAAGCGATTAAAAATGCTGCTAAAAATGGAGAAACCAGCCCCAATGCATATCGGATGGTAATGGTCACTAACAAAATAATCAATCCACAGTAAATCAGGTTCACTATAAATCGTTTTTGTTTTTCGTAGTCCATATGTTTCCTTTTCCCATTGCATTAATTAATTATAGTTACCATTCAATTTCAGAACAACCTTATCAAGAAAAGAAGATATCATATCCCGGTCAGCCTGGGAACCAAAAAGATTGACACTCAGTACAGGATTATTATCAAACGTAGATACCGCAAGCTGAAAATAGGGGCTGTATTTAATGGAGCCGGTCATATAAGCTTTTGTAATATTCAGCTCTTCAAAGTAAAACTGTGATTTATCAATGATTCCAATATTTGTAAAGGCAATCAACGCATTATCAAAGCTTTTATTTACAATGCTTTCTGCCAGCTTATAGGGCAATACATCATATACTTTTTCCATCACCAGCATACTTTTTATACAGGCGATACTGGATTTTTCTTTTTTCATACTATCTCTGACTTTTAAAAGAGTATCTTCAAAAGATGTTCCTATATCAGACCCGATGTCGCAGGTAAGATTGGTACAGAGATTACAAATACTTTCTGCTTTATGATCAGGTAAATATTTTCTTAAGTCAACCGTACTGGGTATTGCAAATACATAACCAAATGTTTCATATAGAGTGCGGATATATGCTGTAAGTATCATATCATTTATGGTAGCAACATGCTTCCTGGCATATTCTTTCAGGCTTAGAAAGACTTCTTCAGGGATGCTTCTGATTTCAATAAAGGGGGTGCTTAAATCTCCCTCCAGTTTTAACTTGGCGGGATCATGAGTGGACATGTCGTTCTTACTCAATAAAATTTTTATTTTGTCTTTCCATGAAAACCTCTCAGTGATCTGTGATAATCTTCTGCTTCCCAATGCAGATGGATGATAATCTGCATTTTCCCTGATTTTGTTGTAAATGCTGCTTAGCAGATACAGATAGTCTTTAAATCCTGCCGCATCACACAGCATGTGGTTCATTATTATGATAAGGGTATCCGCGTTTGTATCTCGGATCACCTTCAGCTTTATCTGAGGTCCTGTTGGTGTAATAATTTCTGAAACAAGGAACTGATTCACGGCCGTCTCAACGTCTTCTGTTTCAATCAAAGTCAGCATTTCAGTGGTGGTATTGCTGCAATACTCCCAATATGGACGTTCTTTGCCCTCATTAAAACCACATTTGAGCAAAGGGTACGCTTCTGCTGACAGATCAACCGATTTTTGCAGCCGGATCATATCTAATTTACCATCAAATGATGCAAGGAAATGTAAGGTATGATCATTTATCTCTTTAATCTGAAACAGATGCTGTAAGCTGTCCCACGCTTCCACTTTATACCGGACATGCGATTCCCTCATTGTCGTCACCTTATAATTTTCCTTCCATCGGACTTCCTATATTTGTATATGCTCTTTTTCCTGATTATACCACGTAATTTGAGTTCTGCCCCTATATTCTTACATTTCTTCGGGACATGCCATACCAAGCAGACCGCAGGCATCCAAAATGACCTTTTGAGCCAGATCTGTCAGAACAATCCTTGCCTGCTTTGTGCTCTCTTCCGCCTGTAAAATTGGGCATTCGTGATAAAACTTATTAAATGCTACAGCGACAGTTACTAAAAACCTCGCAATAACAGAAGGTTCATAGCGCTCAGCCGCCTTCTTTACGGCTTCCTCATAACCGGAAAGCGCTTTGATCAGTGCGTACCCCATATCTTCCGTCAATGCATGAAAATCAATGTTTTCATAATCAGCTTCCTTACTATTCTTTCTCATTATGCTTTTGGCACGTGCATAGGTATACTGAACGTAAGGGCCGGTAGTTCCATCAAAGCTTAATACAGCTTCCCAGGAAAAATCCACGTTTTTAATTCTCTGATTAAACAAATCATGAAAAATAACTGCGCCAATTCCTATTTTTTCAGCCGTCTGTTCTTTCTCTTTTAAATCCGGATTTTTATCCTGAATTGCTTGAAATGCACGTTCAATAGATTCATTTAGGATATCCTCTGCATAAATTATATTGCCGCTGCGGGTAGACAATTTCGCTCCTTCCAGGCTTACTAAGCCATAAGGAACATGAATCAGAGTATCCGCCCAGTTGTATCCCATTACTTCAATTGCTTTAAATACCTGTTTAAAATGTAAACTCTGCTCCAATCCTGTTACATAGATACAACGATCAAAGTGATACGTTTCCTTCCGATATAAAACTGCAGCTATATCCCTGGAATGATAGATGGAACTGCCATCGCTTTTGGTGATAAGACATGGCGGCATATCATATTCTGACAAATCAACAATATCTGCTCCCTGGCTCTTCTTTAACAACCCTTTGCTTTTCAGTTCTTCTACTAAAGCAGGTACTTTATCCCGATAAAAGCTTTCGCCGGCATAAGAATCAAAGGTGATCCCCAGCAGATCGTACACACGGGAATATTCCTTTAAACTAATCTCCTTAAACCAGTTCCATATCTCAATGGCCTCCTCATCGTTTTGCTCCATCTTTACAAAC
>SVDT01000113.1 GCA_015057775.1 Paenibacillaceae bacterium
ATACTGGATACACTTGGGGCGTCTTCTGGTTATGGACTTTTAACCGATGCAGCAGCAGATTTACGGGATAATGGAGCCACATTAGAGGCAGCGGCACAATGGGTTATGAATAACCGGCTTTCTGTACACCATTGGTTTTTCTCTACGGATCTTACCAGCTTTAAACGGGGAGGAAGAATATCTGCAACCTCTGCCATGCTTGGAACTGTTCTGAATATCTGCCCTCTTATGAATATAGATGATACCGGACATTTAATACCGAGACAGAAAATAAGGACAAAAAAAAGAGCCATTCAGGAAATGGTAAAAATGATGGAACTCCATGCCCAAAATGGTTCCCGCTATAACGGAAAATGCGTGATTGCCCACTCCGCCTGTGAGACCGATGCAAAAGAAGTGGCAGCACTCATTGAGAGCCGCTTCCCCATGCTGTCAGAAAAAGTGATGATTAACAGCATTGGCTGCGTAATCGGTTCCCACACAGGTCCTGGAACGGTGGCGCTATTCTTTTTCGGAGATAAAAGAACTGATTAGTTGTTTAATTACCCATAATCTGGGCAATCATACGATTGGGCAGGCAGACAATGCTTTCCCCTGTCTGTTCAATTGTGCCCTGATGGATACAGATTTTGTCGGGACAGGTAGCATCGGAGACGTGCACCTTTCCGCCTTTAATTACTATGCGGTTGGTTCCGCTCTGATATCCGTTTACTAAAATCTCTGTATCATGGTTTAAATCCAGCTTTTCAACAACATTCCCATCTACCGTGATCTCAAGATATCTGGCAGGCTTTGAAAAAATGATCTTGTTTACAAGGAGGAGAATGCAGGATATTGCTACAATAATAACAATTAATATGACTTCTTTCTTATGTTTTTTAATTTCCATTCTAACAGATCCTCTTACTTATTTTCTATAATACATAAACAGAATGGCTTAATAGTAGGCCCTGTTTTATTATAACACAGAATCCCCATTCATTCCAAATATAATTAAAATTTCATAAAGTCGTTGCCGGAATCGTTAAGAATGTGTTAAAATAAAGTCAAACTTTATAAAAGCAGGAGGAGATATGAATAAAAGTAACGCAAATGCTAAACGAAATGGATATATTGGGTTAGGAGCCATGATTTTACTGGCTGGCGCTACTGTTTTTGGAACAGATCCACTTTATAAGGCGATTGACAACAGTGTTAGACCCGAAATCTATGTTCCGGGTACCTATACAGGTACTGCGAGAGGCTACGGCGGGATTGTCACCGCAGATGTAACAGTATCAGGAAAGACCATTGACTCCATTGTTGTAAATGGAGAGAAGGAAACTCTGCTCAATATGGTATTGCCAGGGTTAACGGATTCCATTCTTGGAAAGCAGTCCACAGAGGTGGATGCAGTATCAGGAGCAACGCTTAGCAGCAATGCCATAAAGGAAGCAGTGGATCAGGCTCTTGCCAAGGCAAGAGGAGAAAAGCCGGAAGATGTGCCGGAGACAACGAAAGAGGCATCTGAGACTTCCGCTTCTTTAAAGGATGGAACCTATACTTATGAATCACCGGAATTTGATGAGAACGGATTTAAAGATCAGGTCAGTATGACCGTTAAGGGGAATGCAATTACAGCCCTTACCTGGGACTGCATAAAGGAAGACGGAACCAAAAAGAGCCAGCTTTCCATGGATGGAAAGTATGTGATGACCGAGAAAGGTCCCAAGTGGCATGAACAGGCAGAAGCAGTGGTGGGTTATGTTTTAGAGCACCAGTCCCTGGATGGATTAGTGAATGAAAAAGGCTATACCGATTCCGTATCTTCTGTCAGCATTAACTTAATGGGATTTGTAAACGGAGTAAAAGACTGCTTAACCCAGGCCGCCGGTGAAGGTGAGAGCCAGGCAACGGCGTTAAAAGAAGGAACCTATACTTACGAATCACCCAAGTTTGATGAGAACGGATTCAAAGATCAGGTGAGTATGACAGTTAAGGGGAACGAAATTACAGCCCTTACCTGGGACTGCATTAAGGAAGATGGAACCAAAAAGAGCCAGCTTTCCATGGATGGAAAGTATGTAATGACTGAAAAAGGTCCCAAGTGGCATGAACAGGCAGAAGCAGTGGTGGGTTATGTTTTAGAGCACCAGTCCCTGGACGGATTGGTGAATGAAAAAGGCTATACCGATTCCGTATCCTCTGTCAGCATCAACTTAATGGGATTTGTAAACGGAGTAAAAGACTGCTTATCTCAGGCAGCCGGTGCAGGTGAGAGCCAGGCATCAGCGTTAAAAGAAGGAACCTATACTTATGAATCCCCCAAGTTTGATGAGAACGGATTCAAAGATCAGGTAAGTATGACCGTTAAGGGGAATGCAATTACAGCCCTTACCTGGGACTGCATAAAAGAAGATGGAACCAAAAAGAGCCAGCTTTCCATGGACGGAAAGTACGTAATGACAGAGAAAGGTCCCAAGTGGCATGAACAGGCAGAGGCGGTTGTCGGCTATGTGCTGGAACACCAGTCTTTAGAAGGCCTTGTGAATGATAAAGGTTATACCGATTCCGTATCCTCTGTCAGCATTAACTTAATGGGCTTTGTAAACGGCGTAAAGGATTGTTTAACTCAGGCCTCCAGTGAAGGAAAGAGCCAGGCATCAGAGTTAAAAGAAGGAACCTATACATACGAATCACCGGAATTTGATAAGAACGGATTTAAAGATCAGGTGAGTATGACCGTTAAGGGAAATGCGATTACAGCACTTACCTGGGACTGCATAAAGGAAGACGGATCCAAAAAGAGCCAGCTTTCTATGGACGGAAAGTATGTGATGACCGAGAAAGGTCCCAAGTGGCATGAACAGGCAGAAGCAGTGGTGGGTTATGTTTTAGAGCACCAGTCGCTGGACGGATTGGTGAATGAAAAAGGTTATACCGATTCCGTATCATCTGTCAGCATCAATTTGATGGGATTTGTAAACGGAGTGAAAGACTGCTTAACCCAGGCGTCAAAACAGTAGAAGTGTATAATCCCGGAAACCGGCAGGAAATGCCCTTTTCCGGGATTTTTCTTTTTACACAGGTGGGCAAGTGTGATAAGATAAAATCTGCAGGTAAAAAAAAGGAGATTTGAAATGAATAAAAAGAAATCGGCACACATGGCCGCACTTTACGGAATGCTGATTGCCCTTGCCTTTGTTCTCAGTTTTGTTGAAAGTCTCATTCCTATTTCCCTGGGCATTCCAGGAGTAAAACTGGGACTGGCAAATCTGGTAACTGTTGTGGGTCTTTATACGGTGGGAACCACAGGGACCGTAGTCGTTTCTCTTCTTAGAATCGTGTTGACAGGATTTACATTTGGTAACTTATTTGCCATGCTCTACAGCCTGGCTGGCTGGGGGTTTAGCATTGTCATTATGATTCTTTGTAAAAAAAAGAAATGGTTTGGAACTTCGGGAATCAGTATCCTTGGCGGGATTGGTCATAATATCGGACAGATTACGGTCGCGGCATTTGTGGTAAAGCAGGCGGGGGTATTCTTTTATCTTCCGATGCTGTTAATAGCAGGTACGGCAGCAGGGCTTGTCATTGGCATACTGGGGGCTATGATTATCAGCAGAATTAAAATTGTTATAAAAAAATTGTATTAAATCGAAAAGATATTATATTGTGTTAAGGCTTTGTCAAAGGTATAATGGGAGAGACAAAAGATGGAATGAAATCCAGGAGGAATAGCAGAATGATTGATAAGGCAATTAAGAAACTGGTAACTTATGGGCTGGATACAGGGCTGATCAGTGAAGATGACCGTTATTATGCAGTAAATCAGATTCTCGACGTATTGTGGATGGACGAGTATGAAGAACCCCAGGAAGAAACAGGGGATATAGATTTGGAGGAGGTGTTAGCCGAACTGCTGGACTATGCCTTTGAAACTGGTATCATTCCTGAAAACAGCATTACATACAGGGATTTGTTTGATACCAAGCTGATGAACTGTCTGATGCCAAGACCAAGTGAAGTGGAAACCAGATTCTGGGGATTATACAATCATCAGTCACCTCAGGCGGCTACTGAATATTATTATAAGCTGAGCCAGGATTCTGATTATATCAGGCGGTATCGGATTAAGAAGGATATGAGATGGGTGACTGCTTCCAAATATGGCGATCTGGATATCACCATCAATTTATCAAAGCCGGAAAAAGATCCCAAAGCAATTGCGGCTGCGAAGCTTGCAAAACAAAGCGGTTATCCCAAATGCCAGCTTTGTATGGAAAACGAGGGGTATGCAGGGAGAACAGATCATCCGGCCAGAAACAATCACAGAATCATTCGTTTAAAGATCAATGACAGTCAGTGGGGATTTCAATATTCTCCATACGTTTATTATAATGAACACTGTATTGTTTTCAATGGAAAACATACACCCATGAAGATCGAAAGAGATACCTTCGTAAAATTATTTGATTTTGTAAAACAGTTTCCTCATTATTTCCTGGGGTCCAATGCAGACCTTCCCATTGTAGGAGGATCCATTTTATCCCACGACCATTTCCAGGGAGGTAATTATGATTTTGCAATGGCGAAAGCGAAGGAGGAAGAACTGTTTTGCATCAAGGGGTTTGAACATGTGACAGCCGGCATTGTGAAATGGCCTATGACTGTTTTACGTACAAGAAGCACCAACCCGGAGGATTTAATAGAACTTGGAACAAAAGTACTGGAAGCATGGAGAGCCTATACCGATGAATCTTTGTTTGTATTTGCAAACACGGAAGGACAGCCTCATAACACCATTACTCCTATTGCAAGAAAACGTGGAGATGAATACGAACTTGATCTGGTACTGAGGAATAATATTACAACGGAAGAATTCCCTTACGGAGTTTATCATCCTCACCAGGAGCTGCACCACATTAAGAAAGAAAACATCGGGTTAATTGAAGTAATGGGACTTGCTGTGCTTCCTTCAAGACTGAAGGCTGAGTTAAATCTCATATCAGAATACCTGCTTGAAGGTAAAGACATAAGAAGCAATGAGTTGATTGAAAAACATGCTGACTGGGTCGATTCCTTCCGTGCAGGGTACCAGTCTTTTACGAAAGACAATGTGGATGAGATTTTAGAAAAAGAGGTTGGTCTGGTCTTTGAACGGGTGCTTGAAGATGCAGGTGTGTTTAAATACGATGAGGCAGGAAGAGCAGGATTTAAGCGTTTTCTTACCAATATGGGATTTGAATCCGTGTCACAATAGAAAGACTGTGAGACTATCAGATAGAATCATGTTTGTAATTATCTTCCCTTTGAGTTATATTCTAGTGGGAACGGATGGAAAATCTCCGTTCACTGAATACGGAACCGGACTGATGAGCCGGAGGGGGACATATTAACAGTCATGAAGCAGATAGAAAATAAAACACTGAGAACGCTTACGGAGTATGGACTGATTACGTTCAGTATCTGGATTATGGTGGTGGGGATTTACTTTTTTAAATTTCCCAATAATTTTGCTTTCGGAGGTGTGACCGGGCTTGCGACTGTGATCAGCGCATTAACCCATTGGTCAGCAAGTCAGTTTACGACGATTGTCAACACAGTACTGCTTGTACTTGGATTTCTGTTTTTGGGAAGAGGTTTTGGTATTAAGACTGTTTATGCCAGTGTCCTGATGTCGGTTTTCTTATATATTCTGGAAAAGGTTTGCCCGATTACCGGACCACTGACAAAAGAACCGCTGCTGGAACTGATTTTTGCCATACTTTTGCCAAGCGTTGGAACGGCGATCCTGTTTAATATCGGAGCATCCAGCGGAGGAACCGATATTATTGCCATGATATTAAAACGATATACCAGCTTTAACATCGGGACAGTGTTATTATTAGTGGATGTTACCGGAGTGATTATGGCTTATTTTGTTTTTGGACCAGAGACAGGACTGTTTTCTTCCCTGGGACTGATGGCAAAATCACTGGTAATTGACGATGTCATTGAGAATATGAATCTTTGCAAATGCTTCAGTATCATCTGTGATGATCCTGCACCCATTTGTGATTATATTATTCATGGCCTCAATCGAAGCGCTACGGTATATGAAGCCCAGGGTGCTTTCAGTCATCATAAAAAGACGGTGATTCTTACAACGATGAAGCGTTCTCAGGCGCTGAAGCTGAGGAATTATATTCGAAATGTGGAACCCTCAGCATTTGTGCTCATTTCTAATTCAAGTGAAATTATAGGCAAGGGCTTTCTTGCCAGTTAAAAGATAAAAAAACCGAAGGACCAATGTTCTTCGGTTTTTTGTATAATAAATACTGCTTATATTGGTAAAAATAAGTCTAAAATGACGAAAATGCACTTTAGCACTTTAAAAACACATAAATTTAAAGTAATAAAATTGACGGAGGTTATTTTTTGTAGTATGATACAAATTAAGTTCTTAACAGGACAAGTTTTAGAAGGAAGAGGAGAGAAATTATGAAAAAGAAAGCGAAAGCATTATCCCTGGCTCTTGCAAGTGTTATGATGTTATCTCTTGCTGCATGCTCCGGTAAGGCGCCGGAAAAAACGGAGACAACGGCTGGCACAACCGCAGCACAGAGTTCTGAAAAAGCAAGCGAGGCTACAACCACTGCAGCTGCCAAAACAGCAGATGGAAAACAGTATAAGATAGGAGTTCTTCAGCTGGTTCAGCATACAGCTCTTGATGCTTCTAATAAAGGATTTATTAAAGCCCTTGATGACGCTGGATTAAACTATACCGTTGATCAGCAGAATGCTTCCGGTGACCAGCCAACCTGCCAGACCATAGCAAGCAAGCTGGTGAATGATGGAGATGATTTAATTCTTGCCATAGCAACTCCGGCAGCTCAGGCTGTAGCAGGTGCAACCAGTGAGATCCCGGTACTTATTACCGCTGTAACTGACCCGGCTGCATCTGACCTGGTTACAAGCAATGAAGCGCCAGGAGGCAATATTACCGGTACCTCAGATCTGACTCCTGTAAAGGAACAGATCTCATTATTAAAGAAGATTCTTCCAGATGCCAAGACAGTGGGTGTCCTTTACTGTACTGCAGAATCCAATTCTGAAATTCAGGCAAAGATGGCAAAAGAAGCTATTGAAGCTGCAGGAATGACAGCGGTGGACTATACCGTTTCAAGTTCCAATGAGATTCAGACCGTTGTTACCTCCATGGTTGGAAAAGTAGATGCCATTTATGCTCCCACAGATAACACCATTGCAGCTGGTATGACAACAGTAGCGATGATTGCCAATGAAAATAAAATTCCTACAATCTGCGGAGAAGAAGGAATGGTAAAAGCAGGCGGACTTGCAACATATGGTATTGATTACTATGAGCTTGGTTATTTAACCGGCAAGCAGGCAGTGAAAATCTTAACCGAGGGTGCAGATGTTTCTAAAATGCCCATTGAATATCTTCCACTTGAGAAGTGCAAACTGTCTGTAAACGAAGAAACTGCAAAGACACTGGGAATTGATTTATCGGGTCTGAAATAAGAATAATAATAAATGGAAGAATTGAGCAGGCGGCCTGGAAAACGACCGCCTGTAATCCATAGATGCTTTACATAAAAGATGAATCAGACATTTTTTATGTAAGGCATTTATGCCTGTGAAAAGAAAACATACGGAGGAATGATAGATGAGTGGTTTACTGGTATCCCTTCAGGACGCGGTAGTTCAGGGAGTTTTATGGGGGATTATGGTATTAGGAGTTTATATTACTTATAAGTTGCTTGACATTGCAGATCTGACGGTAGACGGAAGCTTTGCATTAGGCGGCTGCGTCTGCGCCGTAATGATTCTTAACTTTCATGTAGATCCCTGGATTGCCCTGGCAGTGGCGGCGATTGCAGGAATGGCAGCTGGTGCAGTAACAGGATTGTTACATACAATCTTTGAAATTCCCGCTATTTTGGCCGGAATATTAACCCAGATCGGATTATGGTCCATTAATCTTCGGATCATGGGAGGGAAGAGTAATGTTCCCCTTTTAAAAACAGATACAATTATGTCCAGATTTATTGATTTTACCGGACTGAATAAACAGATCGCTTCTCTTGTGATCGGCATTGGAATCGCAGTGATCATGATTGCCCTTCTTTACTGGTTTTTTGGAACGGAAATCGGCAGCGCCATGCGTGCCACCGGAAACAACGAATCCATGATCCGTGCCCAGGGCGTTAATACCAACTGGACCAAGCTTCTGGCTCTTGTTATCAGCAATGGACTTGTGGGAATTTCAGGAGGGCTGGTCTGCCAGAGTCAGAAATATGCAGATATCGGTATGGGTACCGGAGCCATTGTTATCGGTCTTGCTGCCATTGTTATCGGTGAAGTACTGATGGGAAGACTTCGTTCCTTTGGAAGCAAGCTTACCTCTGCCGTGGTAGGTTCAGTAATTTATTTTGTAATCCGTGCCGTGGTATTAAGAATGGGTATGAATGCCAACGATATGAAACTGCTGTCAGCAGCAATTGTTGCAGTGGCTCTTTGCGTGCCTGTTGTGGTGAGAAAGCTTCGTTTGAAGAAATCTTACACAGAAGGAGGAGAATAATCATGCTTGATATTAAGAATGTAAGAAAGACTTTTAATAAGAATACAATCAATGAAAAAAAAGCGCTGAATGGCATTAACCTTCATCTGAATGAGGGGGATTTTGTTACAGTCATCGGCGGTAATGGAGCCGGAAAGTCCACCATGTTAAACATGGTTGCCGGCGTATATCCCATTGACTCCGGAAAAATTGAAATTGACGGAATTAACATTTCCAGATATCCGGAATATAAAAGAGCACAGTACATCGGCAGAGTCTTTCAGGACCCAATGATGGGGACAGCTGCCGGCATGGAGATACAGGAGAATATGGCACTTGCTTACAGAAGAGGGAAAGCAAGAGGCTTATCATGGGGAATCAAATCTGAGGAAAAGGCATTTTATTATGAAGCGATTCAAAAGCTTGGGCTTGGACTTCAGGACCGTATGACCAATAAGGTGGGACTTCTATCGGGAGGTCAGAGACAGGCGCTTACTCTTTTAATGGCGACCCTCCAAAAACCAAAGCTGCTGCTGTTAGATGAGCATACGGCTGCACTGGATCCCAAAACAGCAAGAAAAGTTCTTGATATTACCCAGGAGATTGTAAAGGAACAGAATCTTACTACACTCATGATTACCCATAATATGAAGGATGCTATTTCCATCGGCAACCGGCTGATTATGATGCATGAAGGCCGTATCATCTATGACGTTTCCGGAGAGGAAAAGAAAAAACTGGAAGTGGAAGATCTGCTGAAAAAATTTGAAGAAGCCAGCGGAGAAGAATTCTCCAATGATCGTATGATTCTGGCAAAATAAAATGAATAACAGGACTTAGAGGAATGAAATCCCCTGGTCCTGTTTTTTAATTGGTTTGTAACACAATCTTAATAATTTTTTGAAACTCTGTTGTCGCAAAATGTAATAAATTGTGATATACTGTAGCAGATAAGCTCATAATCTGAATCGGTAAACCGATGAATATATGAGGATGGAGAGAGAATACAGAATGGAAAATAACAACGAGAAAAAAGACTACATAATCCGTTTGGATAAAACCAAAAAAAACCGTAATAAGAATGATTATAAAAAGATTTTAATACTCGCAGGTTCCGCAATTCTTCTGGTGTCTGTTGCAGGTGCAGCAGGAATTACTGCAAGCAGGCAAAAGGGTGCAAAGCCGGCAGCAGCCACAGGCTCTGAAGCACTTGCAGTTGAAACAAAGGCTGCTGATGATACAGCTGAAAAGGAATCACAACAAAGCGCTCAGGAAGCCAAAGAGAAGGAAGATGTTATTAATTCTTATAAGAATCTTGGGATTGTCCAGGTAAGCGGATATCTAAACGTCAGAAAAGAGCCAGGGACAGACGCAGATGTAATTGGAAAGCTGCAGGGAGACAGTGCCTGTGATATTTTAGAGGATACCAAGCAGGGCTGGTACCGGATTTCCTCCGGAGGAATTGAAGGTTATATTACTTCCGAGTTTGTAATTACCGGAGAAGAAGCTAAGAAGAAGGCACAGGATCTGGTGAAATTAAGAGCGGTGGTGCAGACTGACAACTTAAATATCAGAAAAGACCCGTCAAAGGACTCGGATGTGGTAGGACAGGCACTGACTGATGAACGGTATGAAGTAGTGGGTCAGACCGATGGCTGGGTGCAGATTCCCACTGGATATCTGTCTTCCGATTATGTAAAACTGGAATACTCCATGAATGAAGCCAGGAAGCTGGATTTAAAGGCCATGGTCTTTAACTTTTATAAAAATATCGGTATCTCCGATGTTGATAATTACTTAAACGTCAGGGAAGAGCCCAGTGAGAACGGAAAGATTATTGCCAAGATGCCCAGTAAAGCAGCCGGCAATATTCTGGAGACAACCAGTGATGGCTGGTATAAGATCCAGTCCGGAAAAGTAACCGGTTATGTGAAGTCGGATTTTATTCTCACCGGTCAGGCAGCAAAAGATGAGGCCATGCAGGTGGCTGAACTGATGGCAGTGGTGAATACTGACATGCTCAATGCCAGAACAGAACCATCTACCGATGCCAAGATCTGGACACAGATTTCCAACAACGAGAAATATCCTGTATTAAAGCAGATCGATGGCTGGATTGAAATTGAGCTGGAAGAAAACAGCAGTGCTTTTGTATCTACCGATTACGTTGATGTACGATATGCGCTGCCGGAGGCAATCAAATTCTCTCCTCTGGAAGAGAAAGCCAATGCCCAGTCTTCCTTACGAACCCAGATCGTTAATTATGCTCTTCAGTTTTTAGGCAATCCCTATGTATGGGGAGGAACAAGCCTGACCAAAGGCGCGGACTGCTCTGGATTTACCATGTCCATCTATTCAAAATTTGGCGTAGGTCTTCCTCATTATTCCGGATCCCAGGCAGGTATGGGAAAAGCGGTTAAATCAGGAGAGATGAAGCCTGGCGATCTGCTCTTTTATGCCAGCAGCGGCGGAAAGATCAATCATGTTGCCATGTATATCGGTAACGGGCAGATTGTTCATGCTGCCAGCAGGAGAAGCGGAATAAAGATTTCCACATGGAATTACCGTACTCCTGTGAAGATAAGAAATATGGTGGGAGATTAATAGTATCCCGGAACGAAGTTAAGTTCGTTCCGGGTTTTTTTACGCCTTTTTCGGGTTTACAAATATTTTCCAATCAATTATAATCAGGATAGCGTAATGTTTTTAAAAATATAACGGTAGGAGGAATTGATTTGAAGACAGGTGCTGTTATTACCGCGGCAGGCAATAATCACTCTGCCAATGGATTTAGTCCGTTGCTGCCAATTGGTCATACTACAGTGATCAGAAAGATCATAGTGACATTAAAGCAGTGCGGTGTTGATCCCATTGTGGTGATTACTGGCCAGGATGCAAAGGAAGTAGAAAAGCACATCTCCAAATTGAGGGTGATATGCTTAAGAAATGAGGAGTACAAAAACTCCCAGATGTTTGACAGCGTTTTAATGGGGCTTCGCTACATAGAGGATCTGTGTGACAGAATTTTAATTCTTCCCCCTAAATTTCCATTGCTTCTTCCTGAAACAATTAAAACTATTATGAAATGCAATGGGAAAACCTCCTGTCCGGTATATGATGGAAGAAGGGGACATCCCGTTATGATTCATAGAGAGCTGATTCCGGCCCTGCTCTCATACCGGGGAGAAAGAGGACTGGGAGGGGCTCTGAGACAGGAAGAAGTAAATGGGCTGATGCAGGAAATACCGGTGGCCGACAAAGGCATTATCGAAGCGGTTGAAACAGATCACGATACTGTCAGATATCCGGCTGTGGGACAAACGGTAGTCCATCCTGCTGTCAGTCTGTCTCTGGAATTAGATGAAACATTTTTTGGTCCCGACATGGCGCAGTTTCTCAGGCTGATTGACCATGCAGGGTCAATGCAGACCGCATGCCGTCAGATGAATATGTCCTACAGCAAGGGTTTTAAACTGTTAAAAAATGCGGAAAACCAGCTGGGATATCCGCTTTTAATTACACAGTCAGGCGGATCAGAGGGGGGATTTTCCCAGCTTACGCCAAAGGCATTGGCTCTGATGGAAAACTACATGGCACTGGAAAAAGAGTTAAAAGAAAAGGCAGAACAACTGTTCCTAAAATACTTTAGGGAGGGCTTGTGATGAAACAGGGAAAGAGCCTTTTTCTGACAGGAGATTCGGGAGAGGGCAAAACCACACTCCTTTTTCAGTGTCTGAAGCCATATCGGGCTGTTACAGGCGGATTTTTTTCCCAAAGGCTGGTTAATGAAAGTGGGGATACCGTTGGTTTCCGGCTGGCATCTGCAAATGAGGAGTGGGAGCCTAAAGTCTGCTATGAGGATGGACTTACCAATATCTTTCTTAAACGTACGATAGAAGGAATGGTATCATATCCGGAAGTGTTTCAAAAGGAAGGCAGAAAACTTCTTACCAGCCATGGAGATCATAAGCTGATTCTAATGGATGAGATTGGTGGAGTGGAGCTTTTGATTCCTGAGTTTATG
>SVDT01000114.1 GCA_015057775.1 Paenibacillaceae bacterium
TGTATTCACAGCTGTCCGTTTGGCGCAATTGGATCAAAAACCTTCATGGTAGACGTAATCAATCTGATTAAGGCCGGGAAAAAGGTAGTGGCTATGGTGGCTCCTGCAACAGAGGGGCAGTATGGGCCGGACATCACCATGGCCAGCTGGAGAACAGCCCTTAAGAAGATCGGGTTTGAAGATATGGTTGAGGTTGCCCTTGGGGGAGACTTAACAGCTGCTGCAGAAGCAGCGGAATGGGCAGAGGCTTATAAGGAAGGGAAGAAGATGACTACTTCCTGCTGTCCTGCATTTGTAAATATGATAAAGCAGCATTACCCCATGCTTTTGGAGAATATGTCCACAACTGTTTCTCCCATGTGCGCAGTATCCCGAATGCTGAAGGAGAAAGATCCGGAAACCATCGCTGTCTTTATCGGACCTTGTATTGCTAAGAAAAGCGAAGCTTTGGATTTAAATGTAAAGGGTAATGCGGATTACGTGCTGACTCTTGGAGAGGCTCGTGCCATGATGGCGGCCAGGGGAGTAGAACTGGAGCCGGAGGAAAATACATATCAGGCAGGTTCCCTATTTGGAAAACGGTTTGGCAACGGAGGCGGAGTTACCGCTGCAGTGTTAGAATGCCTCAAGGAATCAGGAGAAAATACAGATATTGACGTCATGAAATGCAACGGTGCTGCGGAATGCAAGAAAGCGCTGATGCTTTTAAAGGTTGGTAAGCTTCCAGCAGACTTTGTGGAAGGAATGGCCTGCATGGGCGGCTGTGTAGGAGGCCCAAGTAAGCATAAGAGTGAGGGAGAGGCCAAAAAGGCAAGAGATTTACTCCTTGGCAAGGCTGATTCCAGAATGGTTCACGAGAATCTGAAAAATCAGGGTCTTGAGGCTGTTATGATGCATAGAAGTCATTAAATAAGATGAGAGTAACAGATATAAGTATCCCTGCCAGATGATAATCCGGCAGGGATACTTTTTTTAATGATAAATTTGCTTACATTCCTGCAAACTGATTCTTTATTTTGGAAATTTTTTGCTGTTCTGCCTGTTCTGTGGTATACCATCCCTTGGCGGACATCTTTTTATAGATATCTTCCTGCATGCACAGCGTATCATTTAACGCATTGTCAAATGCCTGGTGTACATTCATGGTAGGGGATTCAATGGTTCCGTGCATATATAAATCACAGGCACCCTTTGTGACGTTGAGTAAGTTTTCCATAATACACTTATCGTCCATCTTGCTTCCTCCTTACACTAATTTATAGATGTTATCGAAAATCTGCTGGTGCTTTTGCTGCAGCTGCTGTGCGCAGGCTTTTAATTCAGGATCCTGTAAATTTTGTGCAGCATCCTGGCACTGGGTTTTTAAAAACTTTTCATGTCCGAGAGCGTCTTCAATATAATTTAATTCTTTTGGGCTCATGTCTCATCACCTCCAGTCATAGTATGGAGAATTTAAGACGATCCATGCATTTTTATTTCATTTCCTTTTTATGACAAAAAAAACTCCTTCTGACCAGGCAGAAGGAGTTTTAAAATTAATTAATTATTATTGATAGATCTTTTTACGTAACTGGTGTGAAGCAGGTGATGTGCTTTTTCACTTCCAGGTGTGCCAAGATAGGTATCATAGAGTTCCTTAATTGCGGGGTTCTCATGAGATTTACGAATCGGTGCAGCTGCATCGGTATCGTAGAGAACTTTTGCACGCAGTGTGCGGATATCTGTGGTATTGCGCACATATCCTGGCTGCTGAGGCTGACCGCCGCCGTTTACACATCCGCCTGGGCAGCCCATGATCTCGATGAAGTGGTAATCAGCTTCACCGGATTTAACCTTGTTTAAAAGTTCTCTTGCATTGCCAAGACCGGAAGCAACAGCAACTTTTACATCCATATCGCCAACATGATAGGTGGCTTCCTTGATGCCTTCTGTACCGCGGACATCAGTGAAATCCAGCTTCTTAAGTTCTTCACCGGTTAATGTCTCTACAGCAGTACGAAGAGCAGCTTCCATAACGCCGCCGGTAGCACCGAAGATTACGCCTGCACCGGAATAGATTCCAAGAGGAGCATCAAACTCTTCGTCAGGAAGATTGTTAAAACGAATACCAGCCTGTTTGATCATTCTGGCTAATTCTCTGGTTGTTAAGGAATAATCTACATCAGCAACGCCGTTGGCATCCTGATCATCTCTTCCAATCTCAAATTTCTTTGCAGTACATGGCATAATGCTGACAGATACAATATCCTCTGGCTTAATGCCCATCTTTTCTGCATAGTAGGATTTGGCAATGGCACCGAACATCTGCTGCGGAGATTTACAGGAAGATAAGTTCTCTGTCATATCCGGGAAGTAGTGCTCGCAGTATTTAACCCAGCCTGGAGAACAGGAAGTGATCATAGGAAGAACACCTCCGTGCTGTACACGCTCGATGAACTCGTGAGCTTCTTCCATAATGGTTAAATCTGCACTGAAGTTGGTATCAAATACTTTATCAAAGCCAAGTCTTCTAAGAGCAGCAGCCATCTTACCTTCTACATTGGTTCCGATGGGATAATCAAAGTCCTCACCAAGAGCAGCACGTACAGATGGTGCAGTCTGAACGATAACATGCTTTGTAGGATCTGCTATGGCAGCAGTTACTTCATCAATACTGGATTTTTCGTAAAGAGCTCCTGTAGGACATACTGCGATACACTGTCCGCAGGAAACACAGCTGGTTTCTCCCAGTCCCATATCAAAGGCAGAACCGATAAATGTGGCAAATCCACGATCATTTGGTCCGATTACGCCAATTCCCTGTACTTTCTCACAAACTGCAGTACAACGGCGGCAGAGGATACATTTGCTGTTGTCTCTGACCATGTGAGCGGCACTCTCATCCAGAACGGAAGGAGTCTTGTCGCCGTCAAAGTAGTCATCTGCGTCCACGCCCATTTCCTTACATAAAGTCTGCAGTTCACAGCTTTCACTGCGTACGCAGGATAAGCAGGAACGGTCATGGTTGGAAAGAATCAGCTGAAGTGTTTTCTTTCTGTATTCACGAAGGCTTGGAGTATTGGTCTTTACCTCTAAGCCCGGATTAATTGGGTATACGCAGGAAGCAGCAAGTCTGCCTCCGTTGATCTCAACGGTACAGAGTCTGCAGGCTGCAATCTCATTGGTATCTTTTAAAAAGCATAAAGTCGGTATCTCAACCTGGGCAAGTCTGGCAGCTTCCAAAATGGTGGAGCCTGCCGGAGCGCTTACGTCCATGCCATTGATTTTTATAGTGATATTCTCCATGATACAATCTCCCTCCATTATTTTTTATAGACAGCGCCGAATTTACATTTCTCCATACAAACGCCGCACTTGATACATTTCTCAGGATCAATCACATGCAGGTTCTTTACGGAGCCGGTAATGGCGTTAGCAGGACAGTTTCTTGCACAAAGTGTACAGCCCTTGCACTTGTCAGCATCGATGTAGTAGGAAAGAAGTGCCTTACATACACCAGCCGGACATTTCTTGTCATAAATGTGGGCATTGTATTCGTCGCGGAAGTACTTTAAGGTAGAAAGTACCGGGTTTGGAGCTGTCTGGCCAAGTCCGCATGCAGAGTTAGCTTTCACGTAATAGCACAGTTCCTCTAAACGGTCAATATCTTCCGGTTTTGCCTGTCCTTTTGTAACCTTGTCAAGTATCTCAAGCATACGCTTGGTACCGATACGGCATGGAGTACATTTACCACAGGATTCCTCTACGGTGAACTCTAAGAAGAATTTGGCGATATCAACCATACAGTCGGTTTCATCCATTACAATCAGACCGCCGGAACCCATCATGGAGCCGATTGCAAGAAGGTTGTCATAGTCAATTGGAATATCGTAGTGCTCGGTGGGAATACAGCCGCCGGAAGGTCCGCCGGTCTGAGCAGCTTTAAACTTCTTACCGTTAGGAATGCCGCCGCCGATTTCCTCGATGATTTCACGCAGTGTGGTACCCATAGGAACTTCTACCAGACCGGTGTTGTGGATCTTGCCGCCTAAAGCGAATACTTTTGTTCCCTTGGATTTCTCTGTACCCATGGCTGCAAACCATTCCGGGCCGTTTAAGATGATCTGTGGGATATTTGCATAAGTCTCAACATTGTTTAAGATGGTTGGTTTGCCAAATAAACCTTTCTGAGCAGGGAACGGAGGTCTTGGTCTTGGTTCACCACGGTTTCCTTCGATGGATACCATAAGTGCAGTCTCCTCGCCGCAAACGAAAGCACCTGCACCCAGACGGAGATCAATGTTAAAGGAAAAGCCTGTTCCGAAGATATCGTCGCCTAAAAGTTCCATCTCTCTTGCCTGTGCAATTGCAATTTTAAGACGGTCAACAGCGATTGGATACTCGGCACGGACATAGATATAACCCTGGGAAGCACCGATGGCATAACCTGCAATGGTCATGGCCTCCAGTAATGCATGAGGATCTCCCTCTAATACAGAACGGTCCATGAATGCGCCTGGGTCACCCTCATCTGCGTTACAGCATACGTACTTCTGATCAGCATCATTCTGCTTAGCCAGTTTCCACTTCATACCGGTAGGGAAGCCGGCGCCGCCGCGTCCTCTTAATCCGCTGTCTAAAAGAACCTGGATAACGTCATCAGGAGTCATCTCGGTAAGAACCTTACCAAGTGCCTGATATCCGCCGGTACCTATGTATTCTTCGATTTCTTCCGGATTAATAACACCGCAGTTTCTTAAAGCGATTCTGTGCTGCTTTTTGT
This sequence comes from Paenibacillaceae bacterium, assembly GCA_015057775.1. Lineage (GTDB taxonomy): Bacteria > Bacillota > Clostridia > Lachnospirales > Lachnospiraceae > Lacrimispora. Next base: position 4,763 of record SVDT01000114.1, read on the forward strand.
AGAAATCCGTATCACTTAAGGCTTTGATTCCAGTAGGAGTTACTGTCTCATCATAAAGAAGGCGTTCAACTGGACGTCCCTTTAATAAGTGTTCGCTGACAATCTCCGGAATATCCTCTTCTTTTACCATTGCATAGAAAGTAGCATCTGGGTAGATAATCATAATTGGGCCCAGAGCACAAAGGCCATGACAGCCTGTCTGTACCACTGATACTTCTTCGGAAAGACCCTGCTTTCCTAATTCATCTCTTAATTTAACCATAATCTGCTGGCTTCCGGAGGAAGTACATCCGGTGCCACCGCAAACCAATACATGTGAACGATACATCCTGATTCCTCCTTATTTGATATCAGCAGATGATAATGTGTAGTTTTGAACAACGTGTCCGCCCAGAAGATGCTCTTTATAAACTTCCTCTGCCTTCTCCGCTGTCATCTTTATGTAGGTTACTTTTTCTTTGCCCGGTTCTAATACTTCTACGATAGGCTCGTACTGGCATAAACCGATACAGCCTGTCTGGGTAACAGAAAAACGGTCTGTCATATGGTTCTCCTGAACCAGATCTGACAATTTATTAAGAACAGGTCTTGCTCCGCTTGCAATTCCGCATGTTGCCATACCAACTAAAATACGGGTACGGGCGTGATCTTCTCCGCGCATGCTGACCTGACTCTGCATCTTCTCCCGAATTGCTTTTAATTCTTCAAGAGTCTTCATGTTTATCCTCCAATTCTGACGGGTCTAAATGACCGCGCCTCCATCAGTCTCCAATTTGTTTTCAAATAAATATTCCTTTATGTAAGCGGCTACCTCAGGTGAGTCAAAGGCAATCTCACCCAGAATCTCCCGAAAGAGTCTGGTATCCAGCTCAAAGGACGCTTCGTTATAACGATAGATATAGAGAAAATCTGTATCCGGATGGCAGGTGATCAGTGTCTGAATGGTACTGTTCATGTCACCTAAGGGCATTCGGTCTATGTGGGAGAGTCCGAATACAGCAGTTGTCTTCGTTCCGATACCCGGTTTCGATTCGATGGAGAAGCTCCCTCCCGTGGATTCCGCTGCATATTTGAAAAACGGAATACCAAGACCGACCTTTCTGGTCTGGCGGGTGGTAAAAAACGGGTCTGTTACATTCTCTAACTGTTCTTTTGTCATTCCGCAGCCGTCGTCAGAAAGCTGGACGGTCAGTTCATCTGTAGAGGTATTCACAGAAACAAGAATGGTAACCAGGCTGGCGCCTGCCCGTGTGGAGTTCTCTGCCACATCCAAAATATTTAAAGAAATCTCTGTCATCATAAGCGTATGTAATTATTCGTATTTGGCTAAAATACCTGGAACATCATCGACTGTCAGTCTTCCGTAAACTTCTCCGTTCACCATCATGACAGGAGCCAGACCGCAGGCGCCTACGCAGCGGCAGGAGTCTAGAGAAAACTTTCCATCCGGAGTGCATTCTCCGTTGGTGATGCCAAGAATATCCTCAATTTTATGGAAAATGTCACCGGAGCCTTTTACGTAGCATGCGGTTCCAAGACAGACAGATACCTGATATTTGCCCTTAGGCTGAAGTGCAAACTGGGCATAAAAAGTGGCAACACCATAAATCTTCTCAAGGGGAATACCCGTTTCATCAGAAATTATGGTCTGAACTTCAATTGGAAGATAACCATAGATATCCTGTGCCTTCTGCATGATAGGCATAAGAGATCCTTTTGTATCTTTGAGCTGGGAAATCATTTCTTTCAAAGCAACTTCCTGCTCTTTTGTCCCGTTAAACTGGACGCCTTGTTTTTTACAAGTCATTTGATAACCTCCTTCAATGTTGCTTATGCAATGTAACTGATATTTTATCATGTTATTGAGAAAAAATCTATAGTTTTAATCAAGATTCGACAAAAAAATAACAATGATTACGTGGGAAATTTATACACTTAAGCAACTATTTATGATATAATTATCAATAATGTCTTGAATTGTGTGAATAGCGTGAATGGATGGAGGAAAAGGGCCATATGACAGTCGAAGATATCAGGAAAATACTGGGTGCAAAAGTGCTGGTGGGAGAGGAGCATATGTCTGAGGAGGTGAAAAGCGCCTGTGGTTCTGACATGATGAGTGATGTGCTTGCTTATTCAAAGGATCATTCTGTACTGCTCACAGGACTATGTAACCCCCAGGTGGTTCGGACTGCTGAAATGCTTGATATTGTGTGCATCGTGTTTGTAAGAGGGAAAAAGCCGGATGAAGCCATGCTTCAGATGGCGGCTGAGAGGGGGATTATTCTCCTGTCCACCGGGCACCGCATGTTTTCTGCCTGCGGAATGCTCTATGAGGCAGGACTACACGGAGGTGCGATTTAATTATGGATATGATTACGTTTCATTATACGATTTCTCCGGATGATTTTACAAGAGCCGGAGAGGCCAGCAGCGATGTGAAGAGCAAATTGAAAAAAATGGGTGTTACACCGGAAGCCGTTCGCAAGGTTGCCATTGCCATGTATGAAGGAGAGATCAATATGGTAATACACGCCAAAGGCGGGGAGATCACGGTACACATATCAACAGAACGGATTGAGATGGTTTTAGAAGATGTTGGTCCCGGCATTCCGGATATTGATCTTGCCATGCAGGCCGGATATTCCACTGCTCCGGATGCGGTTCGCTCCCTTGGTTTCGGTGCGGGAATGGGACTGCCCAATATGAAAAAGTATTCCGATGAGATGGAGATACATACGGTGATTGGAGAAGGAACCACCATTCGAATGGTGGTGAATCTGTAGCCGCAAAAATATGGATTGCTAAAAAGAGGTGAGCCATTGGATAAATTTTATCATTCTGTAAGACTTGATGAGGATCTCTGCATGGGCTGCATTAACTGCATTAAGCGCTGCCCCACCCAGGCGATCAGGGTCAGAAATAAAAAAGCACAGATTAACAGTAAATTCTGTATCGACTGCGGTGAGTGCATCCGTGTATGCCCTCATCACGCCAAACATGCCATTTACGATACCATGGAGGATTTAAAGCAGTTTGAATACACGGTTGCCCTGCCGGCACCATCTTTGTACAGCCAGTTTAATAACTTAGATGATGTGAACATTGTGCTTAATGCACTGCTGCTTATGGGATTCGATGATGTATTTGAAGTGAGCGCGGCAGCGGAACTGGTCAGTGAGGCAACCAGGGAGTATTTAAGCAAGAACCCGGATAAGCTTCCGGTTATTAGTACAGCATGCCCTTCCGTGGTACGGCTCATCCGCGTTCGTTTTCCTAATTTAATCCCCAATCTTCTGCCGCTTAATCCGCCAGTTGAGGTGGCTGCCATACTTGCAGTGAGAAGAGCCATGGAAAAGACCGGACTGCCCAGGGAAAAGATTGGGATCATATTTATTTCACCATGTCCGTCAAAGGTAACTTATGCCCGTGCTCCCCTGGGAACAGATCACAGTGAAGTGGATAAAGTCCTTGCAATTAAAGATGTTTATCCACGGCTTCTTTCCTGCATGAAAGCGGTGGGAGATGAACCGCCGGAGATCGGAACGTCGGGGAAAATCGGCGTCAGCTGGGGAAGAAGCGGAGGAGAAGCAAGCGGTCTCTTTACAGAGGATTATCTGGCTGCAGACGGGATTGAGAATGTTATACGGGTTCTGGAGGATATGGAAGACCAGAAATTTACCAATTTGAAATTTGTGGAGTTAAATGCCTGTAACGGTGGCTGCGTGGGAGGGGTTCTTACTGTAGAAAACCCTTATGTAGCGGAGGTAAAGTTAAAGCGCCTGCGTAAATATATGCCTGTGGCAAGAAGCCATATGGAATCAGAAGGGGAAGAACTTGTGAGATGGACCAGTATGGTCCAGTATGAGCCGGTATTTCACCTGGGTGACACCATGATGGAAAGCTTTGCAAGGCTCAATCAGGTAGAACGGCTTCTGAAGAAATTTCCGGGACTTGATTGCGGTTCCTGCGGTGCTCCCACCTGTAAGGCACTGGCAGAAGATATTGTCAGAGGGGAAGCCGCGGAGTCGGACTGCATCTATTTCCTCCGGGATAATGTTCATAAGCTGACAAAGGAGGTTGCCAGACTGGCAGCTGATATTGAGGAGGGAGATGGAGACAGCTACAGTAAATTCAGAGCCATGACTTCATATATAGTAAGGATTTCTGATGAAATGAACCAGCTTGACAGGAAAGAGGGGAGAAATCAAAATGACGATAAGGGAATTGATTGATACTGGAGAATTTGAGACGATTCATGTAGGTGAGAGAACGGACAGAAGGATTACAAAACCATTTTGCTGTGATTTATTAAGTATTGCCATGGGCAAAGCGCCTGAGGGGTGTGCATGGGTGACTGTTATGGGAAATATGAACACCTTAGCTGTTGCGTCTTTAACGGATGCCGCCTGTGTGATTCTTGCAGAGGGAGTAGCACCTGACGAGGCCGCAAAACAAAAGGCAATCGAACAGAATATTACAGTAATGAAAACCGGGCTTCCTATTTTTGAAGCAGCTCTGCTGATTGAAAAAAGGCTTTCCCATGAAGACGCTTGAATATGACCTCCATATTCATTCCTGCTTATCCCCCTGCGGCGATGACGATATGACACCTGGTAATATCGTAGGAATGGCAGCGTTAAAAGGACTTGAAGTGATTGCGGTCACAGACCACAATTCCTGCAAGAACTGTCCCGCTGTTTTACATTTTGCAGAGGAATTCGGGATTCTCGCAATTCCTGGTATGGAGCTTTGCACGTCAGAGGAGGTACATGCGGTATGTCTCTTTCCTACACTGTCTAAAGCCATGGAATTCGATGCATATGTGGAGAAGAAACTGATCCCCTTTCCAAATAACGTGGAAATTTTTGGAAATCAGTTTATATATAATAAGGAAGATGAAGCAGCAGGCACGTTTGAAAATCTTCTGATTAACTCCACAGAGATATCCTTTGACGGACTTTGGGCTCTGGTCCGTTCCTTTGACGGTGTTATGTTTCCCGCTCATTTGGACAAAAACGCCAACAGCCTGTTATCAAACCTGGGTTTTGTTCCGCCTGACAGCCGTTTTATGGCGGCAGAAGTGAGGAATTGGGACCGTCTTCCTGAACTGATCAGACAAAACCCGTATCTTGAGTGCTGTACAATTCTTCAGAATTCAGACGCTCATCAGCTGGGGGACATCAAAGAGCCGGGTCAGCCCCTGGAAGTAGAAGAAAAAAGCGTGGAAGGGATAATTTCTGCCCTTTTGAAGGGAAGATTTGTATAAATATGAGGGACTGAAGCTGCAGTCGTTCCTACTCCTGTATGGATGTAAAAGAAAAGGCTCCGGAATACAGAAAACAAACTGTATTTTGGGGCTTTTTTTGCTTTTTACTTTCCATTTCCCCCTAATTCCTGTATAGTAGAGATTAGTAACAGGGAAAGGAATGATGTTTTATGAAGAAATTTTTACAACTGGGTCTGGGTGTGACAGCCCTTGCCCTTATAACAGCCTTCGTGCCAGCTTCTCCATTTCCGTCCATGGCGTATGAGACGGCGGCAGCTGCACAAGAGACAACGCAGGTACGAGGCGGCTGGATAGATGAAGACCTGGGGCCGGGAGTTGCCAGATGGGTAGATGAAAACGGGAATATTTCTACAAAGCCAGGAAAGCAGGAAGAGACTCAGGCAGAAACAGCGACACAGTCACAGGCGGAGACAGAAAGTCAAAGTACAGGAGAGACAGCAGGGCAGCAGGAATCATCCGAAACGGAGGGACAACCTGCTGGGAGAGTGATTGATCCTTCCAAACCAATGGTTGCTCTGACCTTTGATGATGGTCCGTACGCTCCGGTGGGAAATCAGATTATGGACAGTCTGGCACAGTATGGCGGAAAAGCAACTTTTTTCGTGGTAGGAAACCGGGCAGCCTATTATCCTGACGAATTAAAGCGTATGGCTGCAGAAGGACATGAGATTGGTAATCATACATATGAGCATAAGTATTTAAACAAGTTAAATGCCCAGCAGATTCAAAGCCAGATTAACCGCTGCAATGATGCCGTACAAGCTGTCTGCGGTGTAAGACCTGTATTAGTCAGACTTCCGGGAGGAAATAAAAACAGCACAGTTCTTCAGAATGTTCATGCGCCTATGATTATGTGGAGTATTGATACGCTGGACTGGAAGACCCGAAACACGGCTAAATCCATACAGACAGTGATGAGCCGGGTGAAAGATGGGGATATTGTGCTGATGCATGAACTCTATCCTCAAAGCGGAGCTGCCGCAGTTGAGATTATCCGCAGATTATCCGAGCAGGGATATCAGCTGGTTACCGTAAGCGAGCTTGCAAGCTATCGGGGCGGAGTGGTTTCCGGCGGAGTTTATTCACAGTTTTATCGATAAGAATAAAAAAAGGAAAACTGTACCCTAATAGTATTACTATTAGGGTACTTTTACTTAATATGGAGAAGGTGAGCCAATTGATACTGAGAATAAAAGACATATTAGAAAAATTAGATGAAACAATAATTATAAAGGCGGTTTTATGCGAAGAAAATCTGACTATACGTGGAGTGAAACTATTAACTGACCATATTACGGTTTTTGATGCTAATATACTTTATATTGGCCGGTATTCTGACATTTCCAATAGTTCCGGCAATAATTTTCCCAGGAATGTTCTTTTGCTTGAGTGTCCGCTTAACCTGGATATTTCTCACGCGGTAAATGAGGAACGTCATGCCAATATGGTTTATATACAGCCGGGAATCACCATGGAGGAACTGCTCAATAATGTTACGGATATACTTGTGGACCAGTATTCGTTAATCGAGCGGCCAGCTGCACTTTTTAATACCATTATACAAGGCAGAGGGCTTCCCTATATTATAGATATAGCCAGTGAGTTATTAGGAAATCCTGTAATGCTGGGAGATAATAATCACCGCTTGTTAGCGGCATCTGATTTTAAGGAAGTAGATGACCTGCCGTGGATGGAATACAGGAACATGGGATTTACAACTTATGAGTATACGCAGAAATATAATTTTAAGCAGTGGATAGAAAAAACAGTACAAAATAAAAAAGCTGTGATTGGAAGTCTTGGAGAGGGTTACAAATATCGAAGGATATTTTGTGCAATACGGCTGGATCGGCGTATTGTGGGTCATTTTGCAGTTCTTGAATCCAACAGGCTTTTTACAGAGAAAGATCTGGAGATAACGGAATTCATATGTGATGTAATAGCAAATGAGATTAAAAACAATCAATCCTCAGGTTTTCAGTATGACTGGCTGGCGAACCGTTTTATTTCGGATCTGATACAGGGAAGTCTTACGGAACCGGAATTGATTAAAGACAGAGTAAAGAGACTGCAGTGGAAATTGCCGGAGAAAAAATATCTTATTATTATAAAATACAATCATTATTCGGAAACATTTAGCTTAATCTCTTTGATAAGAGAATCAAAACTTTTTAAAGGTTCCCATGGAGAGTTAATGTTTCATGATAATCATTTAATATTTATTACAGGCTGCAATCAGTCCCAATACCTGACTAATGAAGAGATTCAGCCCATTACTGATTATTTAAAGCAGATGCACATGAGCGCCGGTGTCAGTCAGAGTTTTGGTGAAATATTGGAGATCCCCGAGGCATACCAGCAGGCATTGGCAGCCATCCGCTTAGCAAAAAAGGAAGCAGCTGAGTTAAGTATCTATCGATATGAAGATTATGGAATTTATGATATGCTGGACCGGATAAAGGAACAAAAGGATCTGATCCATTATT
>SVDT01000115.1:0-8079 GCA_015057775.1 Paenibacillaceae bacterium
ATGGGATACATTTATTTTGTCCTTAGACAGGCGAGGGATTGGGAAGAGAATGCAGCCAAGGTTTACGGAATGAAAGATGCACTCCTTGTGCCTGTAAATACGGATGGCGATTGTGCTGTAATGTTCGAGTATGATCAATATTATCCGTTTCAATACTGGAATGCTGGCGCTAGCTGGATGCTTCTGCCAATCTATGAGTTCTGGCAATGTTTTGGGGATTGCAAGATACCTGTCAACAATAAAATTAGTCACCTGTACAACAAGGAATATCTGAATCTGGTGGAGGATATACTGCATCCACTCCTTTTGAAACAGGCAAATTTCTGGAAGCAGTTGTTCACGCCTGAATATTATACAGATATTAATGGGCGGGCATGCTACAAAGAGGGAAAGAGGAACCTGGAACCCGGAGAAAAATATATCATTATTCCGTCCTATTCACCTGAAAACAGACCGAAAGGATATAACAGCCCAATTACAGCCAATGCCACTATGGATATTTCTGCTGCGCGGGATGGACTAAAAATGATAATAGAAATTGAAAAAGCGCTGGCTTACGATGGATATGAAACGGATGTGGATAAATGGCTGAACCTAATGGACCTGCTTCCGGAATACAAATATGATAGTACTGGAACTCTATGTGAATGGGCGATGAATGAATATGCAGAAAACAATGAACATCGTCATATAAGTCACTTATATTGTGCATGGCCGGCCTATGAAGTTCATAATAATGGTAAACTTATAGCAGCTTGTAATTCAGCCATCGCAAATAGAAATAGAGAAAACGCTGGTAAGGATGACACCGCATCACATGGGTGGGTCCACAAAGCACTGGTTACTGCCAGGCTTAAGAATGGAGAATCTGCATATGATCTGCTCCATACAATTATGTCCAGTAACATCTATTTTACCTCCTTAATGACGGATCATAATACCGACCGGAGTGCGGGGGTGTATTGCACAGATACCTCTTTAGGGACTGTAGGGATTATCAATGAAATGCTTGTATATTCAGATACAGGAGAGGTTGAGTTTCTTCCCGCATTACCGTCAAAATGGAAAATGGGATCCATCAGTGGAATTATGGCAAGGACGAATGCACAGGTTACTAGGCTTGAATGGGATCTTGAAAAAGGTATCATTCTTGCGGCTATTCTTTCCTATGCCGAACAAACAATCAGGATTGGATTTGGGATAGGAAAAGGTGCTTTTCAAACAATCAATGGAGCTGTTTATAATAGCGGTGATGGAGTAAAATTCGGTAAAGACGAAGAAATTATTTTCATTATGAAAATGAAAACCTGCTCTTATGGCATTCATAATACTGAGGAGAACTGCTGATGTATCAAAATCAGCTGCAAAATGCGTGATAGCTCTTTTAATTGGAGCTGTAAGAGCAGAGCGTTTCTGCGATGGCGCATTATTAGACTTTTATGACGATTAATCCGGCTTATCCCAAAACTTATGCAGCAACAAAAAATATTCTTCACGGCAGTTTATAATTGTAACGTGCCCACCTGTTTTAAAATGATACTCATTGGCATTAGGGCAGAGCTCCAGCATCTCTTTGCGCTGCATTGGGTTGGCCAATTTATCAGATTCGCTATCTACTATCAGAATATCCTTCGGTCTGTTTATGTACGGATCAGAAGTAAATATGTGGTTAAAGAGGAAATCTTCCATACAATCTGCCATGGCAAAAAAATCCTGTTTGGTTATTCTTTTAAAATCCTCTTTGCAAAGTGCAATTAACTTATCTGTATCTGCTTTTCCGGATTGCAACCGCAGTTTTGGGCAAAACGCTCTGCCCAGCCCATATGTCAATGCGGAAACTGGCAGCACTTTAAGTATTTTACGCATTTTGCTGTAAATCCTGACTTCTGACGCATTTGTGGTGTTGACATCACTTGGATTCATGGATGTCAAGCTGTGGGAAAATACAATTTTATCAGCAATACCGGGGTACTGCTTTATAAGGTTTTGAAGATAAACGCCACCATTTGAATTGCCGATAACACTGCACTTTGTTACCTGTTCGGCATCCAGAACGGCTTTGAGGCCTTTCGCTGTGTCGGCAAACGTATGCATAGGCGGAACTGAAAGCGCTATTGTTATAAATTCTTTCCGGAACTCCTCCGCCAGCGCAAGCCCAAGCAAGTGCCCCGTAATATTTGAAAGTATGGCAAGCAAAAAGCGCTTTCCGTTCCCGCTAACCGTGTATCTCCAACGGTTACCATCTATTGTCAGAACCTTTTCCACTGCTGTGAAATTTTCAAAATCGTGTTTTTTAATTATAGATATGCTCATTGCCTTCCCTCGCTTTCATGGTACAGTCGCCACATGAGTTTTTCCACTTCCATAAACTCATTTTCGATTATTACTTCATCAATCTGTCCGGTTGTGGCAAGTATGTTTAAACCATGTAACATGATATAAATGCGGTGGCTTAACAGCTTAACATTCCCTTTATCTTTGTAAACCTTTTTAAGAATTGTATTAATTGCATCTATTGTGTTCAAATAGGCTTCTCTCATTTTTTCTTTTCTTACATCCGGAGGAAAACTGAAAAAGTACGGATAAAATATACAGTTTAGCGTATTTTCAAAATTCATCATGTCGCCTTTTTCAAGCTGGTAATATAAGCGAAAAGCAATTATTAAACTTTCAATGTCCTTTACTTCGGAAAATATCCCCCATACGTCACTGGTTTCGTTCTTAACAATGTCTAAAAAGATTTCTTCCACAGAATGGTAATGGTAATAAAGTCCCCCGACCGACAGTTTAAGTGCTTCGCTTATGTCCGCCATTGTAACGGCTGAGTAACCTTTCTCAATTATAAGTAACCTTGTTGCCTGCTGAATATCCAGCTTTCTTTTGCTTCCTTTTTTCATTGCCTATCCTCCTGCACAAAACCGAGAGTATCCTCTGTTTTTACATTAGCATATGATTCTCAACTAGTCAATTAGATTTTTGTGATGGTCTATTTTAATAGAAAGTGGTAAAATATTCTACGTAATTACATGCAGGCTTATTGCAGTTTTGTTATTTAATAATCTAAGGAGGACCCCATGACTAAAATTAGATATGCTATAATAGGAAATGGATTCCGGGCAATGGCCTTTTTAAGAATAGGCCTTGTTCTATCTGAAAAATTCGAAGTAACTTCTGTTTTTTTTCGAAATAAAGAGAAAGCAGCTGAATTTTCCCAAACCCATTCCGTTCCAACAGCTTTGACCATAAAGGAATGCTTATCTGCCAATCCTGATTTTGTGGTGATCGCCATTGGAAGGGATGGAAATCCTGAGATGATAAAACGGTTAATCCCTTATGGCATTCCAATGTTAGTGGAGACACCGCCTGCCATGAACTTAAATGACCTTCATTCCCTGTGGGACACTTCTATCAAACAAGATGCCAAGATTCAAATTGCGGAACAGTATTTTTTACAGCCGCTTTATGAGGCAAAATTAAAGGCTCTAAAAAAAGGAATATTAGGGGAGGTTCATAACTTATCCATATCCTGGGCTCATGACTACCACGGTGTCAGTTTAATTCGAAAACTGTTAGGGGTTGGATTTGAAAAAGCCCAAATAATTGGTAAAAACTATCAATTCCCTGTGACGGTCACCGACTCTAGAGATGGAATTAAGACGGATGGAGAGGTCGTCATTGCTGACCGGTCAAGATACACCATAGAATTCGAAAGCGGAAAAGTAGCTTTTTATGATTTCGCGTCTAATGTACAATACCGTTCAAAAATCCGGACCCGTCATCTGAATATACAGGGGGTTCGTGGTGAAATGGATGATGATGTTGTACGCAGCCTGACCAAAGATAACCAGCCGTTAGTTCAAACCTTTCAGATTACCCAGGACATTAATACATTGTCTACTTATTCCATTAATCTTGGAGGGGAATGTCTCTATAATAATCCTTTTGCAAGGGAACGGCTTACGGATGATGAAGTTGCCATGTTACGCTGTCTCCTTGGAATGAAAGAATATCTATTGACTGGTAACAGCTTTTATTCCTTTGCAGAGGGCTGCCAGGATAACTATTTTTTCTTATTGATGCAGGAAGCTCTAAAGCAGCCGCATACAGCCATAAAAACAGAAGTTCAACCATGGAATTAAGTCCAGCGGAAGCGACAATAGCTTTTAGCTTCCTTTATCTGTATCCGGATATCGAATCCTGTTTTCATGCTCTCTTGGTGATATTCCAGTAACTTTTTTAAATACCTTGCTGAAATAATAAGGGTTATCAAAGCCCAGTTTATCAGAGATGTCATACATCAGGTACTGGTGAGTGTCAATAAGCTCCATGGCGTGCTGGATCTTCACCTGAGCAATATAATCAGAAAGAGTGGTTCCGGTCAGCTTTTTAAAGGTATTGCTTAAATGACCGGAACTGATATTTAAAGCTTCCGCAACATCCACCAGAGTCAGCTTTTCCATATAGTGTTCTTTGATGTAGCCTCTTGCCAGGTCTGCCAGTTTATCAGAACGGGTGGACTTTCTGTCGTTTAGAAGCCTGCAAAGCTTTTGGCAGAAGCCTCTCAGCCATTCCAAAATGTCCTCCAGGCTGTTAAATTGACTGAGCTGCTCCGCAATGTTTATGGTATAAGGGAAGATATCCTGATAGTTGCCATTTCCTGTTTCAAAGAAGGAGTATAAATAAGTATAGATATTAATGCAGGCACTGGTTGCCTGTTCCTTTCGGGGCTTATTTTCACGAAACAGCGTGATGATATCTTCAAAGATAGAAGCAAGCTTTTCACTGTCATTTTGACTGATATAGGCTGCCAGTTCTTTTTTAAATACATTGATGTTGAAATTTTTCGCCTGGCTGAAATGAGAGGGCTGACCCTGGTATAAAACTACCTGGGAGGAAGAATCAAAGTAATAATAATCCAGTGCGGTCTGGGCCTCATATAACGCTTCCCGAAGCTCTGATATCCTTTCCTTTGATCGGCTTACCCCAAAAACAGCAGATAACTCAAAATAGGTTTTTAGAGCCACACTGAATTTATGGCAGAATTCACTGATCAAATTTTGGGAAAAAGTATCTCCTTTAAAAGAGGCAATGATAAGAAAAGTATCCTGCCGGTATTCCAGAATTGTATCATGAAAGAAAGATCTTGCCGCGATTCCGCCTAAGATATCAATCAGCTGCCTGCTTACCGAATGCAGGTCGTAGCCTCCTTCCCCTGTTTCAAAATTTCTGTGGATGGGTTTTAAGGTAAAAAGGATGACAAAAGGAGCCGGATACTGCTCCATAAGTTCTTCGGGGATATCAGGGACTTCTTCCTGGGAAAATAAAAGATGTCGAAACGTTATCTTATCCAGGTCTTCCTGCGTGTTTTCCTGACGTCTATCCATCAGGTGGTGTTTTTTATTAAGAAATAAGTCGCAGGATTCTTTAGCCCGTTCTAAAGCAGCCACCAGAGCTTCTTCGTTTAAATCAATTTTCACCAGATAGTCAGAGGCTCCCAGAGAGAGCGCTTTTTTAACCAGATGAAACTCTTCTAAGTTGGTTAATACAATAAAAGCAAAAGAACAGTTGTTTTCTTTGCATTTTTCCACCAGTTCCAAACCGTTTAATACGGGCATACGAATATCCGTTATTACAATGTCCGGCTGAAGCTCCATAATCATGTCAAAGGCGGAAGGGCCATTGGTGGCCTTTCCAACAATGCTGCATTCATAGTTTTCCCATACGATCAGGGAGGCAATGCCGGCCAGGATAAGTGGTTCATCGTCTATAATAATAATTCGATACATAATGTTTCACACCCCTTTGTCAGCTTATTCTAAAATTCCAGTGGTAGGGCAATGGTAATCAATGTATATTGGTCTAATTCACTTTCCAGCTTTAAGCCATATTCTTCTCCGTAAACCAGCTTTAATCTCCGGTCCACGTTTGGCAGACCGATTCCGCTCATATTACTTTTTGTGATACGGGACGTATCCGTCAGCAGTTTTTCTATATTTTCAGGTGATATTCCAATCCCATTGTCTTTCACAGAAATATAGAGTATCCCGTTTTCCGTATATACGCGTATCTGTATAAGCCCGTTTCTTCCGCTTGGTTCAATTCCATTAAATATAGCATTTTCCACAATGGGCTGAAGGGTCAGCTTCACAATTTTGGCATCGTAAAGAACCTCCTGGTCTACCTGGGTTGATACGTCAAAAAGTTCAATGTACCGGATTTTTTCTATAATAACATAGTTCTCTAAAAAATCCAATTCCTGACGAAGCGTTACTTTTTCGTTAAATCCCTTTGCCATGTTTTTCAGCAGAGAGGACAGGGCAGTGACAACCTGGACGATTCCGCTGTTTTTCTGCATGGTTGCGATCCATTTAATAGAATCCAGGGTATTATAAAGAAAATGAGGATTGATCTGGGCCTGAAGCATTTTAATTTCTAAATCCCTTTTTTCTTTCTCACTTTGTACCCTTGTTTCCAGAAGATCGGAGATCCGGCTGGACATCTGGTTAATCTGCTTTCCAATGCTTCCGATCTCATCAGCTGTTTCAATGGAACGGTCCGGATCAAAGTTACCTTGGGAGATAAATTCCAGACGTTTTTTCAGGCGGCTGATGGGAGCGCTTAACTGGCGGGATATAAACCAGGACAAGGTCAGGCCGATGGCAAAACAGAAAAAGAAAATAAGGCTGATAGTGCCGCCGATCACTCCATGATCCAGATTAAGAGAAGAAACTGGAAGAACCTGGAAAAAAATCAATCCGCTGACAGCCTGTTTTTCATAGGCGATGATGCATTCCTCGCCACCAAGCCGGGTACGGAAATTTCCCTGGGGTTCTTTCCTGTCTTTTAAAGTTCCAAGCAAATGGTCAACGTTAAAAGAATCTCCGTTCACAGAAGTAATAATACTTCCGTCTGAAGTGGCCGCATAAAGGATCTGACTGTCTCCCATGCTTTTTAGTGTATCTGAAAACAGCCTGGGAGAAACAGCAAGAAATATCCATGCGTCTTCCGGCTGCCCGTTGGAAGCATATTTTAATGGCCTTAAAAGTGGAAGAATCTTTGGAGTATAATTGGTAGGAGAAAAAGGGTTGTCCTCCAGAGAAAGAAGGTACTGGGTATTTTCTCTGTAAAGCAGATCATGAAACCAGGGGGCATTTTGAATGTCACCTACGTCTCTGGTGGAACCGTAAGCGTTACCGGCTTGTAAAACTTCTCCATTATTATACAGTGTGATTTTATAAATATATTTACTGTAACCTGAAATTGCACAAAAATCTCTCAGCACATTGGAGGCATAGAGCTTAATATAGGCAGATTCCCCGTGGTCTCCCATTTTAAAAGAAGGAGAGGAAAATAACGATTTTCGTTCGGAGCAGGTAACAACAATGTTGACCATTTCCTTATAAGCCACTTCCATCCGATCTGACAAAATCTGGACCCGGTTCACTGTATTTTTTGTTTCGTTTTCTAACGCATCCTTATAATAAGAGTGATAGTTATAAAAACTCACGGCACATGCAATGATGATAACCATCAGCAGATTGTATAAAAGAAATTTATACCGGAATGTTCGGGGCATGATCTCATCCTTTCTCCCCCGTGAACAGCCGTTCAATGCCAGATGCACGACTTTGCATCTCAGCCTGCACGAGATTAAATTTAGTAATATCATATCCTTTATTCCGCAGAAATTCAACGAAATAGAAATGAATCTTAAAAAAATATAAAAATCTGAATAAAGTATATGTTTTCATTTATAGCAATAGGAAAAACGTTAAAAAAATAATATAATTATGCAAATCGTTTATTCCGATATAGCCTCAGATCTGGTATCTTTATAGCATAAAGAACACGCGCGTAGTTCTAATAAAAGGGAGGTTTCAAACCAATGAGATTAAAAAAGGTTTTAGCTATGGCATTAGCAGCCGGAATGGTGTGTGCATCTTTAACTGCATGTGGCAGCAAAACAAGTGAAAGCAGTGCTACAGATACAACCGGAGCAACGACTGCCGCAGATTCTGCAAAGGCAGGCGATAAAACACAGAACTCTGGTGAAAAGAAGGTTCTTACCGTTACGACATG
>SVDT01000115.1:8089-12538 GCA_015057775.1 Paenibacillaceae bacterium
GACTATGATTCATCTCCTCAGTTTCAGTCAGTGGTTGATGCCTATATGAAGGAAAATCCCAATGTGGAAATCAAAGTTATTGATACATCTGCTGATGAATACAATAATTCCTTAGGAATCAGTTTATCAGCAGCTCAGCCGGATCCGGATATTATCTGGGTAAAGGATATGGGCTCCATGCTTCAGATGGCTGATAAAAAGCAGCTTCTTCCTCTTGATGATTTCATGAAAAAAGACAACTTTGATACATCCGTTTACAATGGTGCTGCAGAGCAGCTTCAGTACAACGGAGTGACCTACGGACTTCCGTACCGTTCCGACTGGTATGTTTTATACTACAATAAGGATCTTTTTGATGCAGCAGGTGTTGCATATCCTTCCAATGATATGACCTGGGATCAGTATAATGAACTGGCTGCGAAGATGACTTCCGGAGAAGGCAGCTCTAAGGTATACGGCGGACATAATCATACATGGCAGGCGCTTGTAACAAACTGGGCCGTTCAGGATGGTAAGCATACAGTTGTTGAAAAAGATTATTCCTTTTTAAAGCCATGGTATGAGGCAGCTCTTTCCTTACAGGATAAGGGATATATCCAGGATTACTCCACGTTAAAGACAGCAAATATCCATTATTCCTCTGTATTTAAGAATCAGCAGTGTGCTATGATGCCAATGGGAACCTGGTTTATCGCCACCATGATCCAGTCCCGTGCAGCAGATGAGACCTCCTTTAACTGGGGCATTGCAAGACTTCCTCATCCTTCTGATACAGAATCAGGATATACGGTAGGAGCTCTTACTCCTGTGGGAATCAGTGCCTATACGGACGAACCTGACTTATCCTGGGATTTTGTGAAATTTGCCACAAGCAAAGAAGCAGCAAATATTCTGGCTGAACAGGGTGTATTTACCGGTATCCAGACAGAGGAATCTTTAAAGACCATCGCTTCCGCACAGTTCTTCCCTGAGGGAGAATCTAATATTGAAGCATTGTCCTATACTCATTACACATTTGACCGTCCTTTAGACCCAAAGATCGAAGAAATTCGTAAGGCTCTTGACGAAGTTCATGAAATGATAATGATTAAGCAGTATACGGTTGATCAGGGAATCGAAGAACTGAACAAACGTGTTGCAGAGATCAAAGGCTGGTAAAATATAATTGATTGCCAAAGAGCGCCTTATCTAAACTTTAAACAAGGCGCTCTTTTTGTGGCAAAAAAGCAGGTGAAAAGGAGGTTAACCCAGTATGAAAGAAGTAAAAACCACATTGACGTCGCATCAAAAGAAAGCAATCCGAAGTAACCTGGTCGGTTATTCCTTTATTTTGCCTAATTTAATCGGATATGCTATTTTCGTATTTATCCCCGTTATTTTTTCCTTTATTTTAAGTGTTATGAAATGGGATGGCTCCAAGGCTCCCATGGAGTTTGTTGGATTAAAAAATTTCGCTCAGATTTTTGGTGACAGGATATTTGTTCAATCCTTTCTTCACACCATTCAATATGCATTGCTTACGGTATTCCCAACTTTGGTGCTTTCACTTTTACTGGCAGTTTTACTGAATCATAAGTTAAAAGGGATAGCGATCTTTCGTACAGCACTGTATTTTCCTTACATTGCCTCTATTGTGGCGGTAGGTGCTGTATGGAACATGTTATTTCAGCCCGATTTTGGCCCCATTAATGAATTTTTAAAATTCATTGGCATTTCCAGACCTCCCAGATGGGTTGTTGATGTGAAATGGGCCATGGTGGCCATTTCTGTGGTAAGTGTATGGAAATATATGGGTTACTATATGATCGTGTATCTGGCAGCTCTCCAGGGAATCTCAGGTTCCCTTTATGAAGCGGCAGGGATTGACGGAGCCAATGGTATTCAGAAGCTTCGGTATATTACGATTCCCATGCTGACTCCGACCACATTTTTCGTGCTGATTATGCTTACAATTCAGTGCTTTAAGGTATTTGATCTTGTATATGTAATGACAGGGGGAGGTCCTGGTAACGCCACCAAGACCCTGGTCAATTATATTTATGAAAAAGCATTTACCTCATGGGAGTTTGGACCGGCAAGTGCGGGAGCCATTATTTTGTTCACAGTAGTGCTTGTGATCACCCTGATTCAGTTCGCGGGTGAAAAGAAGTGGTCTAAGGATTTGATGTAAGGAGGGAAAGCGATGAATACAAAAACAAAGGATTTAAAGATACCTCTGTATCTGGGACTGATTGCTTTATCTCTTTTTATGCTGGTGCCTTTTTACTGGATGGTGATCTCTTCTTTAAAGCTTAATAAAGACGTATTTTCCGTACCAATGAAATGGTGGCCCGATACGATGCATTGGGAGAACTACAAAATCATCTGGAAGAAGCTGCCCCTTGTGACCTTCTTTTTCAATACAGCCAAGCTGACGGTTATTACTACCATCATACAGCTGTGCACCAGCTGTTTTGCTGCTTATGGTTTTACAAAAACGCGTTTTAAAGGCAGAGATCTGATCTTTCTCATGTATGTTACTACCATAGCTGTACCATGGCAGGTCTACATGGTTCCACAGTTTATTCTGGTTTCCAGGATGGGTCTTAACGACACTCATTTAGGATTGATCTTAATGCAGGCGTTCTCTGCGTTTGGTGTATTTTTAATCCGCCAGTTTTATATCAGCATTCCCGATGAATTATGCGAAGCTGCCAGGATCGATGGGTTAAATGAATATGGCATCTTTGGAAAAATTGTGTTTCCTCTTGGGAAACCTGCTATGGCAACCCTGACCATTTTTACATTTACCAATGTGTGGAATGATTTTATGGGACCGCTTATCTATTTAAAGACAAAGGAATTGAAAACCATACAGCTTGGTATCCGAATGTTCATATCTCAGTTCGGTGCGGATTATGCATGGATCATGGCTGCTTCCGTTTGCTCATTGATCCCGGTTATTATTGTATTTTTAAGCTGTCAGAAGTTCTTTGTAGAGGGCGTTGCAGCCAGCGGAATCAAAGGATAGAAAGCGGAAATACCCTGCGGGTATCCCTTTATGTCCAAAAAAATGGACAGTGAATAGGAAACACCCTGCGGGTATCCCTTTATGTCCAAAAAAATGGACAGTGAATAGGAAATACCCTGCGGGTATCCCTTTATGTCCAAAAAGATGGACAGTGAATAGGAAAGGAGCAGCATATGGCACAGACGTTGGTACAAATTAAAAAGTATCCTGAAATGGAAGAGGGGATGGTTCAAAAGGCTCTTAATGACGCAGTAAAGATCGTGAAAGAGAACCTTACGGAGTTTACGGATAAATTCCAGTCCTCCAACAGCTTCGATGGATTTTACCAGGCAACAGAAAACGTGGAATGGACAACAGGGTTCTGGACAGGAGTGATCTGGCTGGCTTACGAGCACACGGGGGATGATGCATTCCAAAAAGCCGCTCAGGTACAGGTAGAAAGCTTTCTGGACAGAATTGAAAATAAAATTGACGTAAATCATCATGATATGGGATTTCTATATAGCTTATCCTGTGTTGCAGCCTATAAACTGACTGGCAATGAACATGCAAAAAAAGCTGCATTATTGGCAGCAGATCATCTGGCCGAACGATACAGGAAATCCTGGCGAACCAAAGGAATACCGACTGATCATTGACTGCCTGTTAAATCTTCCCTTACTTTACTGGGCAACCGAAGTGACAGGAGATCCTTCCTACGAAGATAAGGCGGAAAACCATATAAAGACTGCCATGAAATGTATTTTGCGTACGGATCATTCTACTTACCATACCCATTTCTTTGATGTGGAAACAGGGGAACCCACGTATGGAGTAACCCATCAGGGGAACCGCAACGGTTCTGCATGGGCCAGAGGCCAGGCCTGGGGGATTTATGGAATTGCTTTAAGCTATCGGTATTTGAAGAATCCGGAGTACATGGACTTATTCTGCAGAGTGACGGATTATTTTATTGAACATCTGCCGGAAGATCTGATTCCTTACTGGGATTTTGACTTTGACACAGGAAGTGAGGAGCCGAGAGATTCCTCTGCGTCTGCCATTGCTGTCTGCGGAATCCTGGAAATGGCAAAATATTTAGAAAAAGAGAAGGCCCAGGTATATCTGACTGCAGCTGACCGGATGCTTAGGGCGCTGACAGACCTTTGTGCCAACAGGGATCACAAAACATCCAATGGGTTACTGCTCCATGGCACCTATGCAAGGAATTCAAAAGAGAATACCTGTACCGACCGTGGTGTAGATGAGTGCAATACATGGGGAGATTATTTTTATATGGAGGCGCTGACAAGGCTCTCCAGGGACTGGAAGCTGTACTGGTAAGTGCTGGTGGAGGAGAAAAAAGAATGAAGACAAATCTGCTATATGTATTTGCTGACCAGTGGCGGGCGCACGCCATGGGATTTATGAACATGGATCAGGTGATAACACCGAACATT
>SVDT01000116.1 GCA_015057775.1 Paenibacillaceae bacterium
ATCCTTTGGGCAGCGGCAGCGGATAGCAATTGCCAGGGCATTTTTAAAAGATGCCCCCATTATTCTGTTTGATGAAGCGACATCTGGATTGGATTATGAGTCAGAACGGCTGGTATTACTGGCGGCAGAACAATTGATACAGAATAAAACAGCCCTCATTATCTCACATCGGGAATCAGGTGTAAGGTTATGTAATAGAAAAATTGAAATTTCATCCGTAAGATGAAGTCTTAACAAAATGGAGGTATTATGAATAAAAAATTATTACTCACCATAATTACAGTATCCTGCCTGGCAGCAGGCTGCCAGAAAGCGGCTTCGCCGGACCGCTTACAGGAAACAGAAAGTTCGTCTGTAAAAGAGACTCAGGATTTAACCATTTCCATACAATCATCTCAGGAGAGTGAGCCTTCTGAAACGACCATGGCAGAGAAAGAAAAAGAAACAGACTATATGGATTATTTTAAAAAGAACTGGATCAGAAATACAGACAGCAACTTCCCTGAAAACGGTGGTATTTCGTTTGTGATTAACGGTATTTACAACGGTAAACTTAAGGGAGAGATTACAGCGGTGGGCGGCAGCCCTTCTTACAACATGGACAATGCTCAATTTGAAGGAATTGTAGGTGGAGATTCAGCAGAGTGCGTGCTTGTAAATGATTCAAGGGGAAATGAGGGTACACTGAAATTCACATTTAAGTCCCCCAGTGAAATGACTGCAGAAATTGTAATTACTAAGAAATCGGAAGATACGGTAATGACCATTCCTGAAGGTAAGTTTGACTTTGCTCCTCACAACCTGAAAAACATAGAAGGTTTTGAACCGATTGAGAATCAATCCTTTATGGTTGATCTGGATTCATGGGGAAAGGTTAAATTTGTATCAGGAAAGTTAACGCAGGGTAATCATGTACCGGTGGTTTTTTATCTGACCAATGAAGAAGGGGATATTTTCTATGAATTTACCAACGGCTTTCCTTACAGTGTTGATGTAGAAGCAGTTTCATTTAAAGATTTAAATAATGATGGGTTAAAGGACATTATTACAATCGTTTCCGATCAATACGACGGAGGCAGCGGCCAGTTAATTGCTGAAGTATGCTTTCAGCAAAAGGATGGTACCTTTATAACAAATTATGAGCTCAGTCAGGAAATCAATGATTCCGGTAACAATAAAGACATTAAAACGGTTACCAGTTATATCCTGAGCAAAAAATAAAAAAAAACAGAGACAAGTATTGACAAAATAATTAATAGTGTATATAGTTAACTGTGTTAGCTAATTAAAACAAAACAAGAAGGTGACTAAATGGATTATACAAGCCTGGCCCGTGAATATATGCAGATCATGCATCAGATGCGTCATATGAATGGGCAGAAGAAGATTCACGATTCCATGCATGGCGAAAATTTTATGCTCTTTTACATCTCCAAGCGTAGGGGCGGTATTATTCCAAGTGAAATCAGCAATGAAATGGGAATCACCTCTGCCAGAATCGCTGCAGCGCTGAATAGTCTGGAGGCAAAAGGCCTGATTACCCGGAGAATAGACACAGAGGATCGCAGAAGAATTCTCGTAGATCTGACTGAAGCAGGAAGAGAACAGGCGAAGAAACATTCTGATATGATTTTGAATATTACAAGAAGCATGCTTGAGTATCTGGGAGAAGCGGATGCGACGGAGTTGATCCGGATAATGAAGAAGCTTGCAGAAAGAAATCCCCAGGAGTTTAATTAATGTGCGGCCGATTAATCGGCTGCATATTTTACCAGAATTAACTAATACTATTAGTATATAACGAAGTTAGTAAAGAGGAGGATCATACATGATTAATATACTGAAACGTTTGAAAAAGGCAGAATGGCTACAGGTTTTTGTCAGTCTGATATTTATTGTTGCTCAGGTCTGGCTGGATTTAAAGCTTCCGGACTATATGTCAGAAATTACCAGGATGACACAGGTTCCAGGCAGTGAGATGGGAGACATATGGGTGGCAGGAGCAAAAATGTTAGTTTGTGCTTTAGGCAGTCTGGTTTCTGCAGTAGCAGTTGGTTTCTTTGCGGCCAGAATAGCGGCTTCTTTTTCCCAGAGACTTAGAAGTCTTTTGTTTTCAAAAGTAGATTCTTTCTCCATGGAAGAAATTAACCGTTTTTCTACTGACAGTTTAATTACAAGGTCCACCAATGATATCACCCAGGTGCAGATGCTTATTACCATGGGGCTTCAGATGCTTATTAAGGCTCCCATCATGGTGGTTTGGGCAATTACAAAAATAGCAGGAAAAGGATATGAGTGGACTGTGGCAACGGGTTTTACAGTCGGAGTTATGGTTGTGGTGATAGGAACAATTATGATGTTCATTATGCCCAAATTCAAGAAAATGCAATCACTGACAGATAGTTTAAACCGGGTTACAAGAGAGAATTTAACCGGTTTACGGGTTGTAAGAGCGTATAATGCAGAGAATTACCAGGAAGAGAAGTTTGAACAGGCAAATCAGGAACTGACTGCCACCCAGTTATACACCAATCGTGGCATGGCAATTGTGATGCCCATGATGACTACATTAATGAGCGGATTGTCTCTGGTTATTTACTGGATTGGAGCTAATTTAATTAACGCCGCCCAGGCTATGGACCGGCTGACGATATTCTCCAACATGGTGGTATTTTCATCTTATGCGGTTCAGGTAATCATGTCCTTTATGATGCTGGTAATGATTTTTATCCTTCTTCCAAGAGCATCCGTCTCTGCAAAACGTATTAATGAAGTACTTGAAACAAAGCCGGTTATTATGGACGGAGACAAAAAAGATGGGGAAATAGGTGTCCAGGGAACCATTGAATTTAGAAATGTCAGCTTTCAATATCCGGGAGCTGCCGACAATGTTCTGGAGAACATTAGTTTTAAGGCAGGTAAGGGTGAGACAGTGGCATTTATCGGCTCTACTGGAAGCGGAAAAAGTACGCTGATCAGTCTGATTCCCAGATTTTATGACGCAACAGAAGGCGAGATTCTGGTTGATGGCGTGAATGTAAAGGATTATACACAGGAGGCTCTTCATAATAAGATCGGATATGTACCCCAGAAAGCAGTGATGTTTCGGGGGACAGTAAGCAGCAATGTGGCATTTGGTGATAATGGAAAGAAGAAACCACTGCCAGAAGAGATTAAATCTGCGGTAAGGACTGCTCAGGGCAGTGAATTTGTGGAGAACATGGAGAATCAGTATGAGGCAGAGATCGCACAGGGAGGGACCAATGTATCAGGAGGACAGAAACAGCGTCTTGCAATTGCCCGGGCTGTTTGCCGAAAACCGGAGATTTATATTTTTGATGACAGCTTTTCTGCACTGGACTATAAAACTGACCGGGTGTTACGAACTGCTCTTAAAAAGGAATCCCAGGGAGCTACCAGTCTGATTGTTGCACAGAGAATTGGAACAATCATGGATGCAGATCAGATCATTGTTCTTGATGAAGGAAAGATAGTTGGAAAAGGAACGCACAAAGAGTTGCTTAAAACCTGCAGTGTCTACAGGGAAATCGCAATGTCACAGCTTAGTCAGGAGGAATTAATATCATGAGTGAACAACAAGGAAAAAAGAATTCCCATACAGGTCCAATGTCAGGCGGTCCCATGGGAAAGGGATCTATGGGGCAGGTTGTGGAAAAACCAAAAAACTTTAATACTACGATGACAAAGCTTATGGTGTATTGCAAACAATATCTTCCTGCCATTGTCTTTGCTCTGGCTGCAGCTGCGATTGGTACCATATTACAGATTATTGGACCGGATCAATTAAAAAATTTAACAAATGAAATCATGAAAGGGCTACCTGCCATGGTAAATGGAGCACCGGTTCTGGGAACCATTGACATGAATGCAGTTATAAAAATTGGGCGGATGCTGGTAGTGTTTTACACTATTTCTCTACTGTTAAACTATATACAGAGTCTGATTATGGCAACCATTACACAGGTTATTTCAAAAAAGATGAGGACAGACATCTCGAAGAAGATGAACCGCCTGCCTTTGAAGTATTTTGACTCAGTAAGCATTGGAGATGTATTAAGCCGTGTGACCAATGATGTGGATGCCATTGGACAAACATTAAATCAAAGTGTTGGAACCTTAATTTCTGCGATTACCATGCTGGCTGGTTCTTTGATCATGATGTTTTATAACAGCTGGATTCTTGCGTTGACTGCGGTAGGTTCCAGCGTAATAGGTTTTAGTTTCATGATGATTATTATGAAACAGTCACAGAAATACTTTAAACAACAGCAGACAGAATTAGGTCAGATTAACGGGCTGATTGAGGAAGTTTATACCGGTCATAATGTTGTTAAGGTTTATAATGGCAGCAGGGAAGCAAAAGATGCTTTTGAAAACAGCAACCGCAGTTTATACAGGAGTGCATGGAAATCACAGTTTCTTTCAGGACTTATGATGCCACTGATGAGCTTTGTGGGGAACTTCGGATATGTTGCTGTCTGTGTGGTAGGTGCGGCTCTTGCTATGAAAGGAACCATCACCTTTGGTGTGATTGTTGCATTTATGTTGTATATCCGTTTATTTACCCAGCCGTTATCCCAGATCGCTCAGGCAATGAATAATCTTCAGAGGACTGCAGCCGCAAGTGAACGCGTTTTTGAATTTCTTGATGAAGAGGAACTTGAGAATGAATCAGAGAAAAAGAATGTTTTAACAGATGTAAAAGGAACTGTGGAATTTAAAAATGTCAGATTTGGTTACACACCCAATAAGCCGGTAATCAATAACTTCTCTGCAAAAATTAGCGCAGGACAGAAGGTGGCTATTGTTGGACCTACGGGAGCCGGAAAGACTACCATGGTCAATTTGCTTATGAGATTTTATGAGACGGATGGAGGAGAAATTCTGATTGACGGGGTACCGGTAAATCAGGTACCAAGAGAGAATGTGCATGCTCAGTTTAGTATGGTATTACAGGATACCTGGATTTTTGAAGGAACCATACGGGAAAATATTATTTACAGTAAGCAGGGGGTGACGGAGGAAGATGTGATCAATGCCTGCAAAACAGTAGGACTACATCATTTTATTATGACATTACCAAAGGGTTATGATACAATATTAAATGATAAAGCCAGTCTTTCAGAAGGCCAGAAACAGCTGATTACCATTGCCAGAGCCATGATACAAAACGCACCTTTATTAATCCTTGATGAAGCTACAAGCTCGGTTGATACCCGTACAGAACGTATGGTTCAGACGGCTATGGATCAGCTCACAAAAGGTAGAACTTCTTTTGTGATCGCGCACCGGCTTTCAACCATTAAAAATGCAGATTTAATTCTGGTTATGAAGGATGGTGATATTATCGAAAGCGGAAGCCATGAGGAACTGCTTTCAAAGAACGGATTTTATGCTCAGCTTTATAACAGTCAGTTTGAGGCAGCATAATAATAATATAGTAAATACGGAGGCAGGATATGAAGTTTTGTTGGACAACCATTCATGTAAAATCTTTAGAAGAATCAATCCGGTTTTATCACAACATCATTGGTCTTGGCATTGTAAGTCAATTTGAAGCAGGACCCGATATGAAAATCGCCATGCTTGGAGAGCCGGGCAATGCGCTTATTGAATTAATCGAACAAAACGGTATTTCCCAGGAGAGCAAAGGGATAACAATTGGGTTTGAAGTTCCATCGATTGAAGAGGCAATGGCGATGGTAAAGCAGAATCAGATAGAAATTAAAAGCGGGCCCTTTTCACCAGCACCTTCCACCACTTTCTTTTTTGTGGAAGACCCCAATGGTCTGGAAGTACAGATTGTACAGCATGGATAGAGTTATGTGATTTTTTTTTAAGAAGGAGAGGGCTATGAACAGAGGTGTGGTTGTGACAGGGGGAGCTCACGGGATAGGGAAACAAATATGTTCTGATTTTATCAATGCTGGAGATCAGGTATGTTTCATTGACACAGATGAAAAAAGATCCCTGGATTTTGTAAACCAGACCCCCGGTTTGTTTTATTATAATGGAGATGTGGCGGATCCGGCAGTCCTGAAAAGTTTCATTGAATTTGCCCTTGATAAGCTGAAACGGATTGATGTTCTGGTTAATAACGCCTGCCGGGGAAATAAAGGAATCTTGTCAGGTTTAACTTACGAAGAATTCGACTATACCTTATCCATCGGATTGAAGGCTCCTTTTGAATTAAGCCGTTTATGCAAGGATGAATTGAAGAAGAACCGGGGGAGAATTATTAACATTGCCTCTTCCCGTGCATTTCAGTCAGAACCTGATACAGAAGCCTATGCCAGTGCGAAAGGTGGGATCGTTGCTTTGACTCATGCACTGGCTATCTCATTAGGTCCTGAAGTTTTGGTAAATTGTATTGCACCTGGCTGGATTAATGTGACGGAACAGGAGGAATTTGGCCAGGAAGATGTGGCTGCAATTCCGGCAGGAAAGGTGGGAACGCCAGAGGATATTTCAAAGATGGTGACATTTTTATGTGATCAGGATTTTGTTACAGGAGAAACAATTACTGTAGATGGCGGAATGAATAAGCGTATGATCTACCATGGGGACTGGAACTGGTATTTTAAGCCTGATTCACATAACTGATTTCAAAGGAACCATGACACAGAGTTGTCATGGTTCCTTTGGTATAATAGAAGAAAATGAGAGATGAGGTTTCTATATGTCAGATGTTTATGAAAAGTG
This sequence comes from Paenibacillaceae bacterium, assembly GCA_015057775.1. Classification (GTDB taxonomy): domain Bacteria; phylum Bacillota; class Clostridia; order Lachnospirales; family Lachnospiraceae; genus Lacrimispora. The sequence continues at coordinate 6,724 of SVDT01000116.1, forward strand.
TCCTGTATTGGAAAATGATTATTATCTTTTGAGGTTTGTTGAGCATAAGGATGTCCCCTTTCTTTTACGTGTTTACAGTGATGAAAAATCCGTGCCGCTCTTTAATAGTGATAACTGTCATGGTGATGATTTCTATTATAATTCATATAAATGTATGGAAGAGGCAGTAAATTACTGGATTGATGAGTATGAACGGAAAAGCTTTGTGCGCTGGTCCGTAATCTCGAAAAAGAGGGATGAAGTGATTGGAACCATAGAGGTGTTTCAGAGAAGATCAAATGATGATTTTAATCAATGCGGTTTATTAAGAATGGATTTAAGAAGCGATTACGAAACAGAAAACTGCATTGAAAACTTGTTATCCATATTAATTGCACCAATCTATAAATTATTTGAATGCCACATTATTGCGACAAAAGCAATACCTCTGGCGGGAGAAAGAAGGAAAGCACTGGAAAAAATGAATTTTCAATGGACAGATCATAAACTGGTTGGACATGATGGAACTGAATATGAAAATTATTGGATTCTTTTAAAATAAAAGTACAGAATACCCTTTGCTTTTTTTGAAATTGTCAGTATAATAAAAGTATCTTCCACAAAAGGAAGATACTTTAAACAGCCAAAAAAAGGAAAAGGAGCTGATCGTATGATAATAGAAATTTGGTCCGATTTTGTCTGCCCCTTCTGCTATATGGGCAAAACAAAGTTCGAAATGGCATTAGATAAGTTTGAGCATAAAGATGAAGTAGAAGTCATATATAGAAGTTTTGAGCTGAACATGTCAGGAGAATCTGTAAGAGGAAAGGATATCAATCAGGTAATCGCAGATAAGTACCACACCAGCTACGAGGAAGCAAAACGTAATAATGATATGATTGTGAAAGCAGCAGCTGAAGTCGGACTTCATTACCGTTTTGATTTATTAAAACTTAATAGCACAGGATTGGCTCATGAAATCATTCAATATGCAAAATCAAAGGGGAAAGCGAACCAACTGGTGAACCGTTTCTTTCAGGGATATTTTGAAGAAGGAATGGATATCGGTGACAGGGAAGCTCTTTTAAAGCTGGCGGAAGAAGCTGGTCTTGATATTGCTGACCTAACCATACAATTGGCTGGTGATCAGCTTAAGTCAGAGGTGAAAAAGGACGAGGATATGGCCCGGAAACTGAATATCAATGGAGTACCGTATTTTTTAATTAATAATTGGTATGCTGTCTCAGGTGCTCAGAGTCCTGATACATTTCTTCATGCATTACAGGAAGCCTTTGAATCTGAAAAATAAAATAATTGAAAGCTAAAAGTGAAACTGCCGTTTATTCCGGATGTATACCGGTTTATAACGGCAGTTTTTTTTATACTATTTGTGGTTTAAATACTGGTAAACAGTGGGTTCAGAAACAAAAAGCTGTCTTGCGATTTCAGAAACTGCCCCTTTCATGGTCAGGATCCCCTGTTCATTCAACTGCTTTACAATATTAATCTTTTCTTGTCTGGACATGCGCTGAGGTGAGACTCCCGCGTCTTTCACTGCCTGGGTTACAAGAGTGGAAAGCATCTCTTCAACCGGAGTGCTTAAATCTTCCTGTATATCTTTTCTTCCTTCTGTCAGATTATAATGTTTTTTCAAATTGGACAAAGCCAGATCCAATTCATGAATCGCTGTTGTATTCCGGTTCACGCAGAGCAGACCGATCAGCCTGTCCTCATTCTTAATAAAATAGGTGTTGGATATAAAATTCTTGCTTTTACTCACACCATGATAATTCGTAAGATAATCCTGGGTTTTGTAAATCTGATCTTTTCTGATCTGATTAGCCAGGTCAGTCATGGGAGAACCAATGCCCCGTCCGGAGTGATGGCCGTTGGCAACCGCTATTACAGTACCGATGTCTGATTTTGACACATCATGAAGCAGAACCTCGCAGCCAGGGCCGCACAGGCTGGATAAAAAAGAAACCATGGGTTTATACATATCTAATAATTCGTTATCTGTCATTATTATTCACATTCCTTTCATACTCTCTTCCATTATATCATTTTTCCATGAAGAATCAATTATGAAACAAAAAAATATATAAAAATTTTGTCACATTGATAAAATTATTGTCAAATATTGAAAAGTGTGTTATGATAAATTTACAATCAAAAGGATAAAAAAATTATTAAAAAGGAGGAATGTTTTGTTGCAAAAAAAAGAACTGAGTACTGACAAAGCGCCATCTGCAATTGGACCTTATTCTCAGGCAATTATGGCATCTGGAACGATCTATGTATCGGGACAGCTTCCTATTGATCCGTCTACGGGATCATTTGCAGGAGATGATATTAAGGCGCAGACCAGGCAGTCACTGGAGAATATCCGCGCTGTTTTAGAATCTGCCGGTGCAGGAATGGAGAATGTGGTGAAAACCACCGTATTACTAAAGGATATTGGGGAATTTACAGAAATGAATGAGGTTTATGCACAATATTTCACGGGTATCTGCCCTGCCAGAGCGGCATTCCAGGTAGGCAGCCTTCCAAAGGATGCCAGAGTGGAGATTGAGGCGGTCGCAGTATTGTAGTATGTATGAAAGCTAATTGATAAGACGTTCATGGAGGAGGAAAACATAATGGAAGAGCATGGTAAAAAGCTCGGTATGTTAAATATTTTCGGTCTTGGTCTGGGTGGTGCAATTGGTTCAGGCATCTTTGTTTTACTTGGATTTGGAATTGGTTATACTGGCAGATCAATTGTTCTGGTATGTGTGGGCGGATGTTTATTTATGCTTCTGGCTTATATGTACAATGTAATCATGAGTTCCATGTTTGTATTTAAAGGGGGGGATTACAGCCAGAAAGCGTTGCTGTTTAATCCTACAATGACTGGTTTTTCAGCAACTATGGCTCTCGTAAACAGCATGGCTATGTCAAGCTATGCCCTTGGTATGGTTAACTATATTTCAGCCGTATTTCCCGGAGTTGCGCCTTTTACCCGTCCGGTGGCGATTCTGATTATGACACTCTTTTTTGCAAGCACTCTGCGTGGTTCCCGTTTTATAACACTTTTAGAAAATGCAATGACCGTAATTTTAATTGGAGCAATTGCAATTTTTGTCATTTTTGGTATGCCACAGGTAAGACCGGACTATTTTTCCAATGCGGACGGTGGTTTCTTCCATGGCGGTTTCGCTGGATTTGTTAGTGCAATCGCGATTATGGGCTGGGCTTGCCAGGGAACCACAATGGCACCGGTATCCATGGTTGCAGTTACTGAAAAACCAAAAAAAACCATCCCGCTTGCGATTCTCTGGATCACTCTGGCATTAGCTGTAATATATGGTGTAATGAGTATTGTTGCGGCAGGAGTATTGCCATATGATCAGGTTGCAGGAGCTAATTTGGGAGCAACTGCTAAAGCAATATTCCCTAATAGCATTTACGTTGTGTTTATTTTAGGCGGTGGTGTATTTGCGATTGCGACCAGCTTATTAGGCGGTATTGCCATGTTCCGTTATCCGCTGATGAAGATTGCAGAGGACGGATGGCTTCCTCCTGTATTTAAAAAGACGACAAAAGGTGGCTTTCCATGGGTCATTCAGCTTGCTTTTTATTTGCTCAGCGTAATGCCAATCCTGCTTGGATTCAGTCTGGATTCCATTATATCACTGGTAATGATTCCCTCCATGGTAATGAATGTATATCTGAATATGGCATGTATTACACTGCCCAAAAAATATCCGGACCAGTGGAAAAAATGTGCACTTCGTATGCCCATTCCGGTGTATAATATAATTTGTGTTCTGTCTGCAGCCTGTGCTGGAGTGGTAGCTTTTAACTTATTTAAAGATTTAAAAGGAAAGGATATCATTGCTTCCATTGTTATTCTGGCAATATGCGTTGGATTCTCGTTACTTCGTATCCATACCGGAGCAGTGAAAAAGGAGTTCCTGGAGGAAAACAAAAAAGCGATTATTGTTCAGGCACTTGCAGATGATGAGGAGTAAAAATAATAAACTATATACAAGGTGTTTGCTGCCACTCAGGTTTTACCGTGTCGGCGGCAAATTAAGATGAAGGAGGATATAGCTATGAAATACGATTTTACATCAATTATGGACCGCAGAGGCAAAGATGCCATTGCTGTGGATGGTCTTGGAACTTTACCAGGTTTCGCTCCGGATCTTCCAAAGGATGGGTATGATACGATTCCCATGTGGGTTGCAGATATGAACTTCCCAACCGTGCCATCCATTTGTGCCGCCATTGTGGAACGTGTGCAGCACCCGGCATTCGGTTATTTCAGCCCATCAGAGGAGTATTACGATGTCATAATCAAGTGGCAGGAGGAGAGAAACGGGGTAACAGGACTGACAAAGGAATGCATCGGATATGAAAATGGTGTACTTGGCGGAGTGATCTCTGTACTGAACGCATTTTCAGCACCTGGGGATGCAGTACTTCTCCATTCCCCTACCTATATCGGTTTTACCATGAGCCTTGAGAATAATGGACGCAAAATCATACATAGTCCATTAAAGCAGGACGAGAACGGCGTATGGCGCATGGACTATGAGGATATGGATAAAAAAATAAAGGCCCATAAGATTCATACCGCTATTTTCTGCAATCCTCACAATCCATGCGGACGTGTATGGGAAAAATGGGAGATTGAAAAAGCGATGGAAGTCTATAAGAATAATGATTGTATTGTTATTTCTGACGAAATCTGGTCCGATCTTATTTTAGATGGAAATAAACATATTCCGGTTCAGTCCGTCAGTGAAGATGCCCGCAAGCGTACCATAGCTCTTTATGCACCCAGCAAAACCTTTAACCTGGCAGGACTGATTGGATCCTATCACATTATTTATGATCCGTATATAAGAGACCGTGTCCGCGCCCAGAGCAGCAAATCTCATTACAATGACATGAATGTACTGAGCATGCATGCGTTAATCGGTGCTTATAGACCGGAAGGTGCTGAATGGGTGGATGAGCTGTGCCAGGTGCTCACCAGCAATGTGGATTATGCTTATGACTATATTACAAAGAATTTCAAAGGTGTAAAGCTTTCCAAACCACAGGGAACCTATATGCTGTTTATGGACTGTACAGACTGGTGTAAAGAGAATGGAAAAACCATTGATGAACTGGAAAAGGCCGGCTGGGATGTAGGCGTTGCATGGCAGGATGGCCGCATGTTCCACGGACCATGCTCCATTCGTCTGAATCTGGCTCTTCCTTTCAGCAGAGTTGAGGAAGCAATGAAGCGTCTGAATGAGCATGTTTTTAACGCCAAATAAATTCACGGAAAAACGAGGTGCACAATATGGGAAAAATATATGTAAATAACAAGATGCGTGATTTTACATTTGATACACCTTTTCGTAAAAATGTCCGGCTCAGCGAGGCAGCAGGCGGAAAGAAACTTGCTCTTGTATTTCTTCGCTATTATGGGTGTACGCTGTGCCAGTATGACCTTTCCCAGTATGCCAAAAACTATGAAAAGATCACGGCAGCAGGAGGAGAATTGCTGGTGGTTCTGCAAAGCGATCCGGATTTATTAAGAGAGGATATGGGAAAAGAAGATATGTTCCCGTTTGAAATCGTCTGTGATCCAAAGGAAGAGCTCTACCGGGAGTTTGAAATCCTACCGGCAGCCAGTAAAAAAGATCTGGCTGGATTAAAGACCATGGTGAAAGTCGGGAAAGCCATGGCAGCAGGCTTCT
>SVDT01000117.1 GCA_015057775.1 Paenibacillaceae bacterium
CAGACATCTTAAATGGTGATACAGTAAAAGGAGAAGTAACTGCTATTTCCCCTACCGGAGAAGAAAAGGGAGGCGGTTCTACAGAACGTGTCATCCCAACCACCATTCGTATTATTGACCAGAATACAAAGCTGATAGCGGGAATTACGGCAAAGGCCAAAATAGAACTGCAAAAAGCAGAAGATGTATGGGTAGTTCCTATTTCGGCGTTGATTCAGAATCCCGATGGAACTATGGCAGTAGCCTCCGTTGTGAATAACACAGTAAAATACATACCAGTAAAGACCGGTGTAGAAAGCGATATTGAGGCGGAGATTATTCCGGACGAAGAGGGTGCCTTAACAGAAGGTCTGCAGCTGATTGAAGCTCCTTCCCTTATGATTACAGATGGAATGACGGTACACGTGCTTCCGTCTCAGCAGTAGGGGGGATGTTATATGTGGAAAAAGAAAGAAGTGATACCTGACTATATCACCCAGAATGTCAGCGAAGACCTGATTAAACTGGTTGATATGGTTAAGATCTATGATACCGGTTCCATTAAGGTTCTGGGATTAAAGCGGGTAAACTTAACAATAAAGCGTGGCGAGTTTGTGGCCATTATGGGGCAGTCAGGTTCAGGAAAATCGACACTGATGAATATACTCGGCTGTCTGGACCGTCCAACCATGGGACATTATTTCCTGGATGGCATTGATACAGCGGATCTTCCGTCTGATGATTTATCTGCCATTAGAAATCGTAAAATCGGATTTGTTTTTCAGTCCTTCAACTTAATATCCAGAACATCAGCTTTAAAGAATGTGGAACTTCCCATGACTTATGCCCACATTTCTAAAAAAGCGAGAGAAAAAAGAGCACTTGAGCTTTTGGAACGGGTAGGTCTGGGAACCAGATACGAACATATGCCCAATGAATTGTCCGGAGGTCAGAGACAGAGGGTTGCAATTGCCAGAGCGTTGGCTAACGAGCCGCCCCTGATTCTTGCTGATGAGCCCACCGGTAATTTAGACTCGGCTTCATCAGTGGAAATCATGGAATTGTTTTCCAAGCTGCACAACGAGGGAGCAACGGTAGTATTGGTTACTCACGAAGAAGATATAGCGGCGTTTACCAACCGGATCATTCGTTTCCGGGATGGAAGCCTGGTCAGTGATACACCCAATATTCCGGTATCAAAGCGAAAGAAAGAAGAGCCAGAAGAGCCAGAAGAGCCGGAAGAGCCAGAGTATCAGAGTGGGGATGCATTATGCTGAGAGAAAATATGAGTATGGCGTTACACGCCATTAAATCCAATAAAATGCGTTCATTTCTCACTATGCTGGGCATTATTATCGGTATCAGTGCAGTAATTGCCATTGTGTCTGTTGGAGACAGCATGAGAAATGTTTTTACAGATGCATATAAAGATGTAGGGCTTAATCGGGCTATCATTCTGGTATCCTGGGAAGTGACCGATTTCCGTGATACCGATTATTTTGACCGGGATGAGATGGAACGTGTGAAAGAGGTCTTCCATGATAAGATCGCGTATATTGATACCAACTCCAGCGCGGATACAGAAGCGATAAACCGCTTAAAAAAGGTGAAATTCGAGTTCCAGGGAGTGGACTATAATTATACAGACGTACAGCCCCAGAATATTATTTACGGGAGATTTATTAATGAAGCAGATGTAAAAAAAGCAGCAAACCACGTGGTGCTGGAGGATAAGGGCGCAGTGGAGCTCTTTGGCACGGCGGACTGTGTAGGACGTACCTTCCGAATGACTGTTAATAAGAACACTCAGGAATTTACCGTGGTGGGAGTGTATCACAAAGACTTGTCTCCCATGGCTGCCATGCTCCTTGGCAATGGGCAAAAACAGGCTGGATTTATCCCCGACACTGTGGTAAGTCCAAAAGGCGACAGGTCTCAGGTGCTGGATTTTTATGTTCGTGACGGAGTGAACATGAAAGAATTTCAGCCTGAGATCGTCAGATATATTGCAAAGACGAAAGGCCGCAAAGAATCAGATATCCGTGTTATGACTGTAGTAGATCAGATGGGAAGCGTGGATTCCAAGCTTTCAGCCATGTCTGCAGCAGTAGGAGGAATTGCAGCCATCTCTCTTTTAGTAGGGGGAATCGGGATCATGAATATCATGATGGTGTCAGTAACTGAGCGAACCAGAGAAATTGGAATCCGGAAAGCGCTTGGTGCAAGAACCAGGGATATTATGATTCAGTTTTTGACGGAATCGGCACTGATGTCGGCATGCGGTGGTGTGATTGGAATCATTCTTGGAGTGGCAATTGTAATGATCGGAGGAGCGGTTTTAAAAACAACCGTAATAGTAAGACCATCCGTAGTTGTTATGGCAGTGGGATTTTCCGGGCTGGTAGGTATATTTTTTGGAATTTACCCGGCTTCAAAGGCGGCGAAGGCAGATCCAATCGAGGCATTGAGGTATGAATAGGAGGGAAGCATGCTGTTTGAAAATATGACGATGGCAGTTCATGCCATAAAAGCGAACAAAATGAGATCTCTTCTTACCATGCTTGGGATTATCATTGGAATCGGATCGGTAATTGCCATTGTATCCATTGGTGATACCATGCGGTTTATGATTTCTGATATCTATAAAGATGTGGGAACAACCATGGCTTATGTTTATGTCTGGCCCTCTGACGGCAGTGATATGAGACAAAGCGATTATTTCAGTGTGGATGATATTGACCGCATCAGGGAAGTTTTCAAAGATGAGATTACTTATATAGACGGTGATTCCCGGCAGAATGTGGAAGCTGTTTTTGGCAGAAACAAGGTAAAATTCGCCATGGAGGGGATTGATTCTAATTATCCCGATGTTCATAAGATTAACATCATATATGGCAGGAATTTAAATGAGGGAGATATAAAAGGAAGAAAAAATCATGTTGTTCTGGAAGCAAAAGGGGCGAAAGAGCTGTTTGGTACGGAGGATGCTGTAGGAAAATCATTTCGGACGACGATTTATGGAGATACCGATGATTATGATGTGGTAGGTGTTTACCGGGAGGAAGAGAATCCATTTATGGCTATGGTAAATGGTTCTAGTGAGAATAAAAAAGGTTATCTGCCTGAGTCTATTCTGGTTTGGCCCAATGATACCATTTACAATATCAGGCTTTACGCAAAAGAAGGGACTGATATGAAATCTTTTTCTGACCGTTTTTCCCAGTATATAGCCAAGAGCAAAAACAGAAAGAGAGAAGATGTTACCTTTTATTCCGTATCCAGCGAAATGGGAAGCGTGGACCAGATTATGGGTGGTCTGTCTGCAGCCGTAGGAGGGATAGCAGCAATTTCTCTTCTGGTAGGCGGAATCGGAATCATGAATATTATGCTGGTTTCTGTTACAGAGCGGACCCGGGAAATCGGTATCAGAAAGGCGCTTGGAGCAAAGACCTGGGATGTTATGGTCCAGTTTCTCACTGAATCGGCCATACTTTCTGCAATGGGGGGAATCATCGGAGTTATAACGGGAGCAGGACTTGTTTTTCTTGGAGGTACCCTTCTTGGAATGACAGTCGTCATCAAACCAATGGTAATTATTATTGCGGTTGGATTTTCTGCGCTGGTGGGTGTGTTTTTTGGAATTTACCCGGCATCCAAAGCGGCAGGGAAAGATCCCATTGAGGCCTTACGATATGAGTAAAAAGCGCAGCAGGCATGCTGTGCTTTTTTTCTGAAAAATAAAAAATTCCTTAAAGGCTCGCAAAGTAAAAGGTTCTATGCTATAATAGGGTGATATCTTATGGTATAGTGAGGAGACTATATGCTGAGTGAAGAAAAAATTAAAATCATGACGAATCTCGCGATGTTTGAGAAACATGAAGGTAAGAGAATATTTCCGATTAACCGGTACTTCAAAAGTGACTATGTCAGCAGCAAGCTGTTCCGCTCCTTTTTCAGCTACACCTTTAGTTTTTTATCCTGTCTTCTTTTGTGGGGACTTTATTACATGGAGCGGTGGCTGAATACCATGGATTTAAAGAGCCTGACAGGAACGGGAATCAGAATTGGTATCATTTACGCTGTGGGTCTTGCGGTATATCTTGGGATCAGCATCTATATATATATGAAGCGTTACGAATATGCAAGCCGGGGAATGAAGGTTTATTTAGCAAAATTAAAGCGACTGGACAAGCGCTATGATGGAAACACCAGATCAATAAAAAGAATAAAAGGAGGGCGTACATCATGATGGGCCTTCTTGTGTTAAGAGAACGACTGAAAGAGTTTTATGCAAGGTATGGAATCTATATCACTCCTGTTATCAAGTTTATATTCAGTTTCCTGGCATTTTCATTGATGAACAAGAATATTGGATTTATGACGAAGCTGACAGAACCGTTTATACCACTGGTTCTGGCTTTAGTCTGCTCATTTCTGCCTTATGGAGCCATTTCTTTTGTGGCAGCCAGCTTTATGCTCGCCCATTTATCAGGTATTTCACTGGAGGTTACTCTGGTTATGGCTGTGTTTATACTGGTGGTTGGCCTTTTGTATTATGGCTTCCAGCCGGGAGACAGCTATCTTCTGGTATTGACACCGGTATTTTTCCTGTTAAAGATACCTTATGCGATACCCCTGATTGTAGGGCTTTCCGGAGGAATTGTTTCCGTAATCCCAGTGGGGTGCGGTGTTTTTATCTATTTTACCCTTCTGTATGTAAAACAGAATGCAGGAGTTTTGACCAATGATTTATCCGCCGATGAGATGCAGAAGTTCATGCAGCTGATGAAAAGCCTGCTGGCCAATAAACTGATGTTAATTATGGTGCTTGCTTTTGTTTTGGCACTGTTAATTGTGGTGATAATCAAAGGGCTGTCTATGGATTATTCCTGGGTAGTGGCGATTATTGCCGGTACCATTGCACAGCTTAGCGTTATTTTCATCGGGGATATCACAGCGGATGTGTCAGTATCGGTTCTTGGGCTCTTTGGAGGAGTGCTTGTTTCCCTTATACTGGCAGGGATTTATACTTTTTTCGTTTTTACAGTGGATTATACCCGTACGGAGTACGTACAGTTTGAAGATGATGACTATTATTATTATGTCAAGGCGGTTCCGAAGCTGACAGTCAGTACCCCTGATGTAAAAGTTCAAAAAATAAATGCCAGAAAGCTCCAGAGACCGCAACGGTAAGAAGAACAAAAAGGGAGGTGGATCACATGGCAAATTTTTTAGATAAGATGTATTCCTGGGTATCATTTCTTCCCAGAATTTCAAAGACGAATCTGGTTGAGATTATTATCATAGCTGTTTTGCTGTATGAGCTTCTGACCTGGATTATGAATACGAGAGCCTGGACCCTGTTAAAAGGGATCATAGTGATCTTCGTATTCTATGTCTTTGCTTACGTTTTCCGATTGGATAATATTTTCTGGATACTCAATAAGATTGCTGCTCCGGCAGTAACCATGGTAATTGTGATCTTCCAGCCGGAACTTCGCAAGGCGCTTGAACAGCTGGGAAGCAAGAATCCATTTACCGGAATTCTTACGTTTGACGATGGAAGAGACAATTCCGCATTTACTGATAAGACCATTAATGAACTGGTGAAAGCCACCTTTGAGATGGCGAAAGTCAAGACAGGAGCCCTGATTGTAATCGAGCGCAGCGATTCCTTAAAAGAGATTGAGCGGACTGGAATCGAAGTGGGCGGAGTTGTCAGCAGCCAGCTTCTTATTAACATCTTCGAACATAATACCCCTCTTCATGACGGTGCTGTGGTTGTCCGGGGGAACCGGGTGGCAGCAGCAACCTGTTATCTTCCTCTGTCTGATAACATGACTATCAGTAAGGATCTGGGAACCAGACACAGGGCTGCGGTTGGAGTCAGTGAAGTCAGTGACAGCCTGACCATCGTGGTTTCTGAGGAAACAGGACGGGTAACGGTTGCCTTAGAGGGAGGATTAAAGCGGATAGCAGATGCAGATATGCTGAGAACCATTCTGGCAGGAGTCAAGCAGGCGGGAGAGGAAGGAAGCAGGTTCAGGATTTTGAAGGGAAGGCGTAAGAATGAAGGAAAAGCTGTTAAATAACCTTGGACTGAAAGTTGCGTCGCTGGTGCTAGCACTTGGAGTTTGGATGGCGGTGGTGAATATATCAAACCCGGTCATTAACGATTCCCAGCTTGTTACGGTTGAAGTCCGTAACGAGGAAGCTTTAAAAGCGGCAAACTTAACCTATGAAATTGATGGCAAGGATGTTGTAGCAGTCAGCTATCAGGTGAGAACCAGAGACCGTTCTCTGGTAAAAGCATCAGACTTTCATGCGTACGTTGATTTAAAGGATTATAATGTAACGGGTGCAATTCCTATTACAGTAGAGATCAATAAAGATAAAGAAAGTCTGGTAAAAAGCGATACCATTACGGCGAAACCCATGGTAATCCGGATTAAAGCGGAACAGCTGCAGACCAAAAAATTTGACTTGCAGGTGGATACCATAGGAACAGGGAAAGAGGGTTACAGACCTGGAACCATTAATCTGGTACCGGATAATGTAACGGTGGAAGGACCAGAATCAGTAATTGGACTGATTAATCACATGGGAGTAGAGATCAAGATTAACAATAATGTGAGTTCGGATTTCAGTTCCTCAGGGACGCCTCTTTTTTATGACGCAAATGGCAATAAGCTGGATCTGTCAAATAAGGTGACTGTAAATAAACCAGAGATTGATTATTATGTTCAGATGTTAAAGGCGAAGGAGCTCCCTCTTAATTATGAGGTTACGGGTCAGGTTGCCAAAGGATACCGTTATACAGGACTTGAGACAGAGGTAAAGTCTGTTTCAGTGGTAGGGACCAAGTCGGTGCTTGCCTCTCTTACGTCCATTGCAGTATCTTCTGATAAACTTAATATTGACGGTGCCACTAAGGATAAAGTGGTACAGCTGGATTTAAGCCAGTATCTGCCGCCGAATACCACCCTTGCAGGTGATAAATATAAAGATGTATCCGTTAAGCTGAAGGTGGAGCCGCTGACCACCCGAGTATTTACCCTTCAGCTGAATGAACTTGATAAAAAGGGCATGTCTGCGGATTACAGCTATAGTTTCGATAAACAGACCTGTGATGTTACCGTAAAAGGGCTCAAAGAAGACTTAGATGCATTGAAAGAAGAAAATTTAAATGCAGTACTTGAAGTCTCCGATTTAAATCCAGGCACTTATCCCGGACAGCTTCATTTTGAAATTGGAGAAGGGTTTGAGATTACCGTTTACACGCCTTTTAATGTAACGGTAGCCATGGAACACACGGGACCTGCACAGACGCAGGAAACCACTGTGTCAAGCACATCAGAAAGTGCGTCACAGTAAAAAGGGCCTTTCGAGGTATTATGAAGAAAAGTTGGAGGAATTCAGTATGGTCAGTGCTAAAGTTGTTATAAAGAATCCTACCGGTCTGCACTTGAGACCGGCAGGGATTCTTTGTAGGGAAGCCATGAACTTTAATTCAGTGGTGAGTTTTCGTTTTAAGAATACCACTGCCAATGCAAAGAGTGTACTCAGCGTGTTGGGAGCCTGCGTAAAAAGCGGCGATGAGATTACCTTTGTCTGTGAGGGAGCAGATGAAGAGGAAGCTCTGGCTACCATGATCAAGGCTGTTGAGGGGGGCCTTGGCGAATAGATTTTATCATTTTTTGATTAATAAGGAGGATTTTATGTTTAAAGGAACAAGCGCATCTGCGGGAATCGGAATTGGGAAAGCCGTTATCGTAGAAGAGACAGAACTGAAGATTAAAAAAGACACAATTACAGATGTGGATGCGGAAAAAGCCCGCTTTCAGAGGGCTGTAAACCAGGCGATGGAAGAAACAGACGCTCTGGCAAAGGATCTTGCCACAAGAGTGGGAGAAAAGGAGGCGGAGATTCTTAACGGACATCTTCTGCTGCTTTCAGATCCCATGCTGGTAGGCGAAATTGAAACTTCCATTTCCGGGGAGATGGTTAACAGCGAATTTGCAATTGAGACTGTATGCAACACGTATGCGGATATGTTTGCCTCTATGGGAGATGAACTGATGCAGCAGCGTGCTACCGATATGAGGGATATTAAGACCCGCATGCAAAAGATATTACTGGGAGTCAGTTCCGTGGATATCGGAGCTCTTCCGGCAGGAAGTGTGATTGTGGCAAGAGATTTAACTCCGTCCATGACAGCTGGAATTAATCCTGCCAATGTAACTGGTATTGTGACAGAACTGGGTGGAAAGACCTCACACAGTGCGATTCTTGCAAGAGCCCTGGAGATTCCGGCAGTTGTTGCATTAGATGGCATCATGAGCCAGATTAAAGACGGTACAGAGCTTATATTAGATGGATCAGAGGGAGTGGTATTTGCAGACCCGGATCAGGCAGTAAGAGAAGAGTACACCGCAAAAAGAGATACATTTTTAAAGGAAAAGAAAGAACTGGAACAGTACATTGGAAAACCAACTGTAACAAAAGATGGAGTGACCATTGAACTGGTTGCCAACATTGGAAAACCGGAAGATGTGGATAAGGTTATTCAGTATGACGGAGAAGGCGTTGGCCTGTTCCGTACGGAATTCCTTTTTATGGACCGTACAAGCATGCCTACCGAAGAAGAACAGTTTGAGGCATACCGCAAGGTAGCATCAGCCATGAATGGCAAGCCGGTTATTATCCGTACTCTGGATATCGGCGGAGACAAAGAGATCCCGTATATGGGCCTGGAAAAGGATGAGAATCCATTCCTTGGTTATCGTGCGATCCGTTTCTGTCTGGACCGCAAGGATGATGTTTACCGTCCCCAGCTTCGGGCACTTTTAAGAGCCAGCGCATTTGGTAATATCCGCATTATGGTACCTATGGTGACCTGCCTTGAGGAGTACCGGGAAGCTAAGGCTTTGATCGAAGAGATTAAAAAAGAACTGGATGAAGCATCCATTTCCTATAAAAAAGATATTCAGGTCGGAATCATGGTGGAAACAGCAGCAGCTTCGCTGATGGCAGATGTATTTGCAAAAGAAGTTGATTTCTTCAGTATCGGGACCAACGATCTGACTCAGTACACCATGTCTGTAGACCGTGGCAATGACAAGGTATCCTACCTCTACTCACCTCTTAATCCGGCTGTTTTAAGAAGCATCCGCCATGTGATTGAGTGTGGAAGAAAAGAAGGAATTATGGTAGGGATGTGTGGAGAAGCTGCAAGCGATCCTATGCTGATCCCCCTTCTTCTGGCATTTGGCCTAAATGAGTTCAGTATGAGTGCTTCTGCTATTTTAAATGCAAGAAAGCTGATTACCGGATATAGCACACAGGAGCTTAAGGAAGTTGCCGAGCAGGCCATGACTTTTGTTACTGTAAAAGAAGTAGAAGATTATATGAAAGATTTTATTAGCCGTTCCTAATGGAATGAATGGGAAAGAATGCAGCTGTTGCCGTTAAGGCGGCTGCATTTTTTCCGAAAAAAGGTGAAAAGGCGATTATTTACAAAAGGGGATATGTTACGATGAGCGTTTATCTGATCAGTTATGCAGCATCTTATCTATTTGCAAGAGCCGGTTATTATTGGCTTTCCGGTTTAATCCTCATGCTTGCGGCACTCTTTCTCTACTGGTATGATTACAGGAGAACGGAGAATATCATTCATTTACGGGGATTGTTTTCCCTGTTCTGGGTAGGCGGAGAGGGCGTTGCCTGCTTAAAGCTTTCTGAGCTTTCTTCTGATTGGAGTATCATTACCTGGCTTTGCTTTCTGGTGGCATACTTGGGTTTTTATATGACCTTTGAATTCATGATCAGAACACAGGGCTCTGCAGGAGGACAGCGTTCCAGCTGGTTTAGTTTTAAAGGATACGAAAAACCTCTTTTTCTGGCTATGCTGCTGACCACGGTACTGTCTCTTGGCGCATTTTTAATTGAGGCGGCTATACTGGGATTTATCCCGTTTTTCATTAAGGGAATGCCTCATGCCTATTCCACATTTCATATTACGGGAATTCATTATTTTACTGTATCCTGCGTTCTGATACCAGCTCTTTCTGTGCTGTATTTCAGTATTGAGCAGGGACGAAACGGATTCAGACTGGTTCTTACAGTGCTGATGGACTTAATCGCCTGTGCGATTCCGGTATTATGTGTTTCCCGTTTTCAGCTGATCCTGGCTGTAGGTCTGGCGATTCTTACCTATATTGCCATGGAACACAGGCTGAAGATCATATACGGAGTGGGGCTTTTGCTTGGCATGATTCCTATTTATGTGATTCTTACCATAGCAAGAGGTCATGATGTTACCTACTTAAACGGTATTTTTCAGATGAAATACAGTCAGATGCCTATTTTCATCACACAGCCGTACATGTATATTGCCAATAACTATGACAATTTTAACTGCCTGGTAGAATGGCTTCCTTCCCATACCTTTGGACTTAGATCGCTGTTTCCTTTATGGGCGCTTTCCGGATTAAAATTCCTGGTACCTGCTTTGGTGGATTTTCCTATTTATGTGACCAAAGAAGAACTGACTACAGTGACTCTTTTTTACGATTCCTTCTATGATTTTGGCATCGTGGGAGTCATCTTGTTCAGCTGTATCCTGGGAGCCGTGGCTTTTTTCCTGATGCGGCTTGTAAAGCGGGTGAGAAATCCAATTGGTTATCTGTTTTATGCCCAGTTCGCCATGTATTTAATTCTGTCATTTTTTACAACCTGGTACAGTAACCCTGCAACCTGGTTTTATTTCGCACTCACTGGTGCACTGTATGTGTTCTGTTCCTGGAAGAATAACGGAAGGCATGAATAAAATAGAATACTCATAAGAAGATGCGCATGGATCTGGCAAATGACCGGACTCATGCGCATGTTTTATGTCTGGCAGTTATATTATAAAAAACCAGTATCCTCTTTTATAGTCTCTGACGGCGAGATGTGAAACTTATTTTTATAAGCTCTGGAGAACGTAGAATAATTTTTAAATCCGCAGGAAAAACATACATCGGTAACGGAAATACCGGTTCTTAGGCGTTCTCTTGCAAGCAGAAGGCGCTTTTCCGTAATATAATCAAAGAGGGTATAGCCTGTCTCTTCTTTAAAAAGATGCATCAGATGATAGCGGCTGATAAAGAAGGATTCTGCGATTAAATCCACGGTCATGTCTTCCGTCAGGTGGCTGTTAATGTGATCCATAATACTTAAGATCCTGGCATCTCCGGTAGACGGTGGCAGATACTGGACTCTGTTTGTCAGAGAGGCACGGTTTAACTGAATCATGAATTCAAGAAAAACTACCTGGCAGTATAAATCTTTTGCATAGCCGTCATGGGTGCAGGCATATTCCAGGTTGGTTAATGTCCGGTACAAACTGCTTTTTTCCATGGAGTGGATTCTCAGTACATGGGAATGGAGCTCTCTGGATTTTTGAAAGCAGGCGCTTAAATCATAATCATCTGACTGGTATGCATTCAAAAATCCGGGTGAAAGATAGACGATAATTCGTTCGTAAGGAATGTGTGCTGCTATATCCGGCCGGTGTATGTCGTTATGGCTTACTAAAATGATGTCATATGGTTCCAGAGAATAGGCGCAGCCCTCAATCCGGTATGTAACAGATCCCTGAATAAAAATAATTATTTTATCAAAATCATGATAGTGGTAATCATAGCTTTGCTTACCTTCGTCCATAAGGTGAAACAGCTTAAAATTGCTGTTTAAATATCCCCGTTTTTCATAGTTATTCATTGTGACAGGTGACACCTCCCTTCCGTTTTATAATACAACACAATTTGCAATATATAAAGCATTATATTAATAGAAATGCTGGAAAGTGCTGTTTATAATAGATAGTATCAATCAAATACTGGAATGAAAAGGAATGAATGATGAAAATAGCAGTACTGGCGGGCGGATACAGCCCGGAACGGGAAGTGTCCTTATCTTCAGGAGCCATGATTACCAATGCGCTGATGGAGCAGGGGCATGAAGTATGTTTGATAGATTCTTATCTGGGAATTCCGGACGGAGAAGAAATCCGGTTTTACCGTTTAAAAGACGGTATGGAATTTTCCAGTCACATTGGCGAGAGCGCTCCCGATCTAGAACATGTGAAACGGAGGGGCAGCCTACGTGGAATTATGGGAAACCGGGTAATGGAAGCATGTATGGAGTCGGAGATGGTTTTTCTGGCACTTCATGGAGGAGCAGGAGAAAACGGCCAGATTCAGGCAATTCTTGACGGCTTTGGGATTCCTTATACGGGAACTGGATACGAGGGTTGCTTTAAAGCCATGGATAAGCATCTGGCTAAGCTTTTAATGCGGGAGGAGAATATTCCAACTCCTGAATGGAGACCAGCTATGAAAAGTCAATCATAAATCAGCAAAAAATTTCTTTTTCGTATCGATGGTAAAATAGGGTAACT
>SVDT01000118.1 GCA_015057775.1 Paenibacillaceae bacterium
CTTCCTATGGAAAAAGCAATTCCGCCTGTTATTCCAATGATTGCCGCCATTACCAATCCCATAGTTGCATTGGTGCGAAACGCCAGTACCAGACCTACCACAGCCATGATGGGAGCAGGAAGAAGCATCTGCAATATCATCATGAAAGACCGCTGAATTATGGTAATATCGTTGGTACAGCGGGTGATCAGGGAGGCTGATCCAAATTTCTGATAATCGCTCATGGAATACTCCTGGGCCTTTACAAAAACTGCCCGGCGTAAGTCTCTGGCAAAACTTGAGGCAACTTTTGATGCAAATACCGCCGATGCAATATAAGTCACACCACTTAAGACGGCGATTAGCAGCATCAGCCCTCCCATTTTGTAAACATAGGGCATATCACCCTTTAAAGCTCCCTTATTTATAATCTTTGCAAATACTCCCGGCAGATACAATACACAGATATTGTTCATTAACGTAAAAAGTACAGCACACACCGCTATCCACTTATAAGGCTTCATCAAATGTAATAATTTTTTCATATAAACTCCTGCTTTCCCTTAAACTTTCATCATCTAACGCTCACGTCATTGACAAATTCCTTATCGTGTGACATTATAACGTATAGTGTAACCCGATAGTCAAGAGGAGAAATAAAAATGATTCATGAGCAATATCTTACGACCAGTGAATTCGCCAAAGCCTGCGGAGTAACGAAACATACGCTGTTTCACTATGATGAAATCGGCATTTTGAAACCGGAATATGTAAATGAGAAAGGCTACCGTTTCTATTCTTTAAAACAATTTGCAACATTTGACATTATTGAAGTACTGCAAAAAGCAGGGACGCCCCTGAGCGAAATTAAAGAATATTTAGAACATAAAAGTCCGGCACGGTTTCTTTCGGTTGTGGAAGAAAAAAGGAAACAACTGATACTTGAACAAAAGAAGCTGAAAAGAATGGAGAAGCTGCTTCAAACCACCTACGATATGACGAAAAATGCGTTAAGTGTTATCTGCAATGTTCCTTATACGGAAAACCAGGAAGAGGATTATTATATTGTAGCACCTTTGTCCAGTAACGGTGCCGAAAATGAAGATGTGAAAAAAATGGGAGAGCATTATGATTATTGCGCCGCTCATCAGATTGAGCTCACTTATCCATTTGGTACAATTACCGTAAAATCTGATTTAGAAAAACAGATATATGACAGGCCCGCATACTTTTATAACAAATTAGGGAAAAAATGTACCGGAGAAAAAGTACACATAAAACCCAGAGGCAAATATGCTGTTATTAATCATAAGGGCCCATATGACACGCTGCCTAAATCCTATGAAACTCTGGCAGACTATATTAACAATTCGAATCTGCAGATTGCAGGAAATGCCTACGAACAGGAAATACTCAGTTATCTGGCTGCGGAAGATCCTTCCGAATATATCATACAGATTGCCATTGAAGTTATATCACAGGACTAAAAGGAAAGGTGCCGCTCAATTGTTATTTTTGCGGCACCACCTTCTTTAATTATTCCCTCTGTGTAACAATCACTTATTTTATTAACTGATATTTTCAATCATATGAATCATATCCGTTTTATCAATACCGTTTTCTCCAGGAGTTACCGTAATGGAAAATATAAAATCCCCGTTGGTCCAGAGTGCATTGCTTACCTTGCCACCATTTCCCTTAATTACAACCTCCAGGTCTCCAATCATGATTGTGTCTTTTTCGTCGTATACGTTGTAGTCACCGCTGATGTCTTCGATTTTTTTGCCTTTCTTCGCCTGTCGGAAGGTTATTTCATTCTCACCATTCTTATATATAATCTGAACCAGATCGCCCTGAATCGCCTGAATCACGCTCTCTGTATAGCCTTCTGGAATTTTATCCGGTGCTGTGACTTTAAATCCTGCAATTTTTTCTGCATCTTTTAATGTTTTGCAATCCAAAAAGGGATTCGGGATCTGGGTGTTATCAGATTGCCTGGAACACCCGGTAAAAGACAAAACCATAATTGCACATAACATAATAGCACATAACTTTTTCATAATAGATTCTTCCTTTCTTGTCCGGGACACTCGTCCTCACAGTAAAAATAAATTTCAGCAAAATATTCGTGTTCCATATCTTTATGAAGCAAGGCAAATTTATATTTGATATGAATAACAGTATCACTCAGATGAAAATGGCTGCAGAGCAAGTACAGATACTTATTTAGCTCTTCTTCCTTGCCGTGAAAGCTGATACGCCTGTAGTTTCCTGAAATCTTTATGATTTTCGCTTTCCCCTCCGCTGTCATCCGCTCAAGATAATCAAGTATTTCATCAGCACCAGCAATGTGTTCCTTTATAGATAAACCAACTATCTGGCTGTTTTCTGTTATCAATCCCTCTTGACCGACGGAGTAAGAGAACCATTGTTCAAACGCTTCTATACCATTAATCCTGGAACTATCTTCATGACTCAGTAAATTTTTCAGTTCAGCATAGTAAACGGTGAGATTGAAATTTTTCTCCGTCACCACATTTTTAAAACTCATATCATTTTCAAATCCCTGCAGGGACTTAAACAGATTCATCATCTCTTGTGTATAAAGGCTTAATTTTCTTAATTGATTGCATTTTTCTTCAATAAACCGGCTTTGTTCTTCCATGACATCCAGATATCCGTCTATGCTCTCCAGATCTATCTTTTCTTTCATCTGATCCAAGGGAATCTCCAGATATCTGCCGATTAATAGCATTTCCAGTACGTCAAGATGTCCTAGTGAATAATACCGGTAACCGCTGTCCTTATCCACAACCGGCTTTAACAGCCCCTTTCTGTCATAATATCGCAGTGTATCCAGAGATATTCCATATAAATTACATACCTGCCCTATTCTTAATAAATTATCCATTTAATCTCCTTTGACTGGTATTGACTCTTGAGTCGCTCAAGGGTTTAAGATTAGTATATCTTCATTAAAATACTTTGTAAAGGAGCGTTTATTATGATACAAATTGAAATGTATCAGGATCAATATTTTAAAGAAATAATCACCTTATTAGTCAGTTCGTTTGAGAGTAAATTCTGTCACAGACAGAGCCTGTCCGTAAATGATATAAAAGACCTTTTGTCCATTTTATGGGATCTCAGTGCAAAAGATGAAAGTCTTTTACATTTCGTAGCAAAAGAGGAAGATAAAATAGTCGGCGACATTTTAATCCAATGTGACAAGCCACATAAAAACAAAGGTCAGCAAAGGATTCCTCTGTTCTATCTTTTTCGTAAATATGGTTTTTTTAATATGTTGCTGTTAATTTATAAGCTGGGAATTTTAGAGATCTTCAAACATGATGACTGCTATATCGAACATATAGCAGTGGATGAGTCCATGCGCGGCAGAGGAATCGGTGACATGCTGCTGTCCCATGCAGAAGCCACCTTAAAGGAGAGGGGCTGCTCATCTCTTTCTCTGGCAGTAGCAAAAGAAAATCCAGCCAGGCATCTTTATATACGAAAAAATTTTAAAGAAGTACAGTATCGAAACAACCGCTTTAAGGGATACTTTCTAGGAATTAATGAATGGATTCTAATGAAAAAAATCTTAAATTAAAAACTTGAAAGGAAGAAATCAAATTGAGACAGGTCTTAATGAGAACAATCGTTGGTATATTTTCTGTGATCGGAATATGCCTCTTGGTTATCTTATATGAGAATAATTACAATATGACAGTGACTGCCGTTGATATTCCAACATCAAAAGGAACCTTAAAAGGTAACCTTGTATTACCAAAGAATATAAAAGGTAAAGCCGGCTTAGTGGTGTTTATCCACGGCGACGGCCCTGCGGATGCATCATATCACGAACATTATAAGCCATTATGGGAAGAACTGGCCAGCCAGGGTTATGCCTCCCTTTCCTGGAATAAGCCCGGAATCTCCGGTTCCTCCGGCAACTGGCTGGATCAGACAATGGATGACAGGGCCGTTGAGGCTTTCCAGGTAATCCGGTGGGCCAGAACCCTTCCTGAAATTAATGGTGACAAAATAGGATTATGGGGTGCAAGCCAGGCTGGCTGGGTAATTCCTAAAATCGTTCAGCTCGACGATCATATCGCATTTAATATTCTTGTTGCACCTGCTGTAAACTGGATTGATCAGGGACTTTACAATACCCTTGCCCAGATGCAAAAAGACGGCAGATCTTTAGATCAACAAGAACAGGCCAAGAAAAGTTATGAAGACGCTTTATCCCTGCTGCAACGGAATGCTTCCTATGAGGAATATCTTCGCAGTGAAGGAGCCGATCAAAAAATGACAAAAGACCGCTGGAGTTTTATCCTGAAAAACTACAAATCCGATTCCACCGAAGACATCCGGCACTTTTACAGCCCGGTGAAACTCTTTCTGGGAGGAATGGATATTAACGTAGACAGTCAGAATACAAAAGCAGTATATGAGAAGGAAATAAAAGCCAGTCTTTTAAGCGTTACTCTGATTCCCACTGCCGATCATTCCATGCTGAGAGCTCCACTGGTTCATTCAGAGTCTCTGACTGTTTTAACTGCGCTCTTCGCTCCAAGAAAGCTTGCGGATAAAGAATATTATGAAGAAATACGACAATTTCTAAAAACAATCAATTAATCAATGAGAGAATAGATTTGGATACTTGCCACTTTTTTATTCTTAATATGAAAGTTCATTACATTTGCGTAATCTTCTTCCTCAAAGCGGAAATCGTCTTCCTCATTGCTTAATTCACCGCCTATTAAATTGCCTTCCGGATAAGCTTCTTTCAATGTTTCAAAGCTATCTCCCACCTTTACGTTTCTCACGGTCGTATATTGGGAGCCGGTTATTTCAATCTGATAAATATATGACTTGTTATTTTCTCCTGCATCAATGGTTTTAATTACAAGACCTGAATAAAGGTACTGCTTCTCTGTCTTACCTGTTAGTTGATCCATGTTTAATCCATCTGAAGAAGAATACGTATGGGTTTTTGTGTCTTCGGCTTTTCCAAGTATGGCTTCCATCTTTTGGTCATCTGTAAAGTCCAGAAGGGTAATTGTTTTTCCATTGTAAATGAAACCAAGCTCCTTTAACGATTCTTTTGTTTCATTTTCAGAATCACTGATAACAGTGGATTGGGCTGCTGTGGAGGAAGCTTTTGTGGTTTCGATTTCGTTTTCGGTACTAACTGATACTTTTGCGGGAGCAGTTGTCTCATTTGGTGATTTTACTCTGTTCTTTCCGCAGCCGCCCAATGCACCCACACATAATACCAAAAAACCGGTAACAATGGCTATTTTTATTAATGATTTCATCCCTACTCCTTTCAATCAGTTAAGTTCTTTTTCCACTTATTGTACCCGTTATTCCTACTAATTAACAAAGTTTTTATGAACAGCTTTACAGAAAAAAAACTGCTGCAGTTAAGAACCGTTCTGCAGCAATTTTTATTATTTAATTAATGATTTAAATCACTCTAATGAGAAGGATAATAAACTTGCATTTCCACTTCCTCTGTAAGTCAGATAAATTGCCTGTTTCCCTTCTTCCAGTTCTAAATCAGCAGAGTAGTCTTCCCACACATTGGTATACTTTATCTCTATCCTGGCAAGAATTTTTCCATCCCATGCATGTTTCACTTCGAAATACCCGGCTGCATAACCTCTCGTTGTAATGGTGATACGCTTACAATCCCCACATTCAAAATATTTAAATCCCGCCGTGACACCATCTGTTATATTGGCAATGTATCCTGGCTCTTCGTCTCCATCTCTGCCATCCTGCATGATCTTCGGAATTGGAACTTCCGATTTTTGCTCCGTCTGAAATAAATTACACGCCAGATAGGCACCATATGTTCCTTTCCCCGGCAGAACACCTCCCATACCGCTGGTTGTGATCTCCACCTGGGGGATCTTTCCGTCTTCCAGAATCGTAACAGGCTCCGCGCAGCCCTGGCGGCTGTACCAGGTTCCATTGGTATGCCTGTGATAAAAAATATACCATTTTCCCAGAATTTCTACCATGCTTCCGTGATTATTGGCTGCAAATGCTGTGTGCATCCTGGCTGGTTTATATGTATCAATTCCCTCATCACAATTGCTGACAATCACTCCCCCATAAGTAAATCCACCTACCGGACTGTCACTGACAGCGTAGCAAAGTTCATGCATAGCTATTGAAGAATAGATAAAATAATAGGTATTGCCTTTTTTCCTGATGGAAGGTGCTTCAAAGAATTCATGCCCCTCAAAACCAGTACCTGCACTATAAGGCTTACTTGGTGCAATCACAACAGGTTCTTCTAAAATGGTTACCATATCATCTGCAAGCACCGTCACCATAGCGCCATATCTGGTGTCATCCTGGGGGCCGCAGAAACCGCAGTAGAGATAGATTTTATTATCTTCTCTTAATACTCCAGGGTCGAACTGGGGCTGGTCACCCGGCCGCTCTCCCAGACGCCCTCCACTGTGATCCTTTACATATCCGTAAAACTCATATCTGCCTGCCGGAGTATCACAAACTGCAACCGATACCACCGGGACCTTGTCAAGGACGTAGTAAAGATAATATCTGCCGTCGGATCCCATGACCACATCCGGAGCATAAAGACACATCTTTCCCTCTTTGTTCATGGGATCACTTGTTTTTGGATAAATCACGCCTTCATACCGCCAGTTTCCAAGATCATCCACTGGTGCTGACCAGCAGACGTAATCTCCCAGGCAGAAAACGTAACCATTAAAAAAATCATGGGAACCATAGACATACACTCTGTCCCCAAACACATATGGTTCCCCGTCTGGAATATATTCCCATGAGGGCAAATAGGGATTCACTGCATTTTTTTTCATCTTATCTCCATTTCTGCAATCACCTGTTGCTATACGAATTTTTCCTTCAGCCTGTCTAATAAAAATTTCATCAGTTCCTGCTCATTCTGCTGATTCATAGCAATTTTTTCTGTGGAAAACAAAATTCCATCCGGATTTTCATTTGTAAACGGCTGCCATACCGGCATTGGTGTTCCATCTGCATCATCTCCGTTTGGATCGCCTGTCTTAACAAAATTCGTCCAGTAATTTGCCATGCATCTGGCCAGATCGTAATGCTTTCCTTTAAAAGGCCTCCAGCATTTTGCAAGTGTTTCAAAAAAGAACCATAAATCCACGGAATGAAAGTTCCCCGGTTGATCCCAGCCTGGAATATCTGCATCAAAGGTATAATAATAGCAATTAACCGGATTGCCACTTTGGGCATTTTTATGAAATAATCCCCTTACGGCAAACTCTATGCTGCTTACGGAACCGGAATTTCCTTCTTCATCCCTCTTTTCGCTTCCCAGCAGACGAAGAAATTCCTCTTCCCGCCCAGGAAACAGCGTCTTTATCTTATCCATTAACTCCTCATGGGAATCTGAATGGATGGAATCAAAAAATTCATCCGAAGTATTACCCGCCATAACGGGAACCATGGCTCTCTTATTTTCCATAAAGCGTTGAAAAGAATTACCAAAACAAAACACTTCGTCTATGACAGTTCCCATAAAGCCGCCAAACTGCTCATATTTTTCATGCAGCAGCTTTCCGTCCATGGCTCTTGCCTGAGCCAGATCTTTTGCGCCGATAAATTCAAAGAATTTCTCACCTGTTTTTTCTGCATCCGCAAGTGTATGGCTGAATGGATCGGAATTTTGGTCGTATGGGCGGCAGAAAACTCCGCTTAACACAATTGCTTTTTGAAACAGACCCTCACTTTTTGGCGTGGTCAGATGGGTCATTACACTGCCGCCCCCCGCTGACTGCCCTGCAATGGTTATATTTTTAGAATCGCCTCCAAATGCCTCTATATTTCTCACAACCCATTTTAATCCCGCCAGCTGATCCAGATGGCCAAAATTAGACGGAGCCTCAGGCTGTGTGGCAGTCAGTTCCGGATGGGACAGAAATCCAAACAAATTCACCCGGTAATTAACGGAAACCACAATGACCCCTCTCCTGGCCAGCCGCTCTCCGTCAAATTCCATCTCGGCAGTATATCCACATTGCAGTCCGCCTCCAAAATACCATACCAGAACAGGCAGTTTCTCATCCGCTTTCTTTGCTCCGGTCCAGATATTCAGATAAAGACAGTCTTCACTCATTGCTATCTCCGGATCCACATGCCATTCCCTGTCATAGATATTATCACTCAGCCCCGGCACTCCCTGCATGGATATGGGCGCAAACCGGAAACAGTCCCGGACTCCCTCCCAGTTCTCACATGGCTTAGGCTCCCGCCATCTGTTTTCTCCTACCGGCGGTGCTGCAAATGGAATTCCTTTAAATGCAGTGATTCTGGGATCTGCGGCCTCAATTCCTCTTACCAGACCATTTTCCGTCTCTGCTATACGAATCATAATAGCCCCCCTTTCTTACTTTACAGTTTTCTTGGATCAATGTGATAGATCTTTTCAGGTGCCAGATCTCCAAAGGGACCAGGATTGCATTGATCACCCTCCAGCAGCATTCCAAAGAAATCACTGGAAACCTGGGGATCTTTTTTCACCGTTTTAACATCCTCTATTTTCATCACGTACTGATGCCGTTGTCTTCCCCTCATAGTATCCCATGGATACTTATCTGCAGAATGGAACTGAAGTGTATACTGCTTCGTATCCACATCGATCTGAAAGATTCCCTCCTGCCCCTCTTTATCAAACCCATAAAAATCCTGCCATGCAGGAAGGTCAAGACAGCAGGGAGGAGCCGGATATAGAATTCTTAAATACCCCCCATTCATGGAAACATAGAGATTTCCCTCCGCCTCATTCTTTTCCGTGGGCATTTTTATAGCTGCTTCTCCGCATTCATAAAAGATGTTATTTATGAAATGAGCGTCTCTTGACGTACCTCCCCTGAGATTGCCATGCATGCGAAAGGCAACTGCCTTGGCAAAATATCCGGCACTCCGGCATTTCCCGATTAAATTGTTGGCAATGTATAAATGATCCGTTCCCTCGGCGTAAATTGCATATCCATTCACAATTCCGTCTTCTTCCATCTTATACCATCCCGAAGAACCAGCCTCTTCCTGGACTTTCCCCGCATCAAACCTGCCTTCTACGTTCCAGAATATATTATTATCAATTAAATTAACGCCGTCTCTGGTGCACTCTATAAAAACAGCTTCCCGCTGTTCAATTCCGTCCAAGAATAAATTTTGTGTAATCCGGTTGTTTTCATTGTTACAGTCCAGCCACAAATGATCTGCCCGAAATGTCCTGGTGAAAATGTTTCTTCTGATCAGACTGTTGGTACAATTATGTATTTTCATGCCTCCGGCTTCCCAGGACAGCTCCATCTTCTGCCATCCTGTTCCTTCAATCACATTGTCTTCGATCAGAAGATTCTGGGCAAATAATCCGGCAATGCCGCATACGCCTGCATCTTTAATCCTGCAGCGGCGTATGATGGTGTTTCCGATGATCTGATCTTCTGGCACACAGTGATGCCAGCATTCATTTCCCATGTCAATTCCCACACCATTAGCCCAGTCCACTTCGCAGTCTTCAATGATCCAGTGATGCCCTCTGAAACAGGAGATCGAACCTCTCTGGGGAACCGGCGCACCGCCAGCTGCATGTGCACAGGTAATTCCCTTCACCTTTATATAGGATAAAAATGGAATCTCTGGTGCAAAACACTGCTCCCGGCATGTGATCTCTATCAGATGTTTACCCGGATCCTGGTCACCACTTAACCGGAAATGAACAGTCTGGCCATTGGCCTCCACCCAATACCCATTCTCCTGTGTTCCCAGCTGGCCATAAAGCTGCACCTGTAACAGAGGCTTTCCGTCACAAAATACCATTCCCCGCCTGTTTAAATACGTGGTCATATCGGTTTTATCATATTCCAGAAACAGTCTGTCATGAAGAATATTTACTGCACAGAACGGATTGTATCCCTTAAAATCCTCGGGATTCAGTTTTAACTCCCAGATGGCAATCCCTTCCGCTAATGCATCCGTGGAAAAATGGTTTAGTCTCCAGCCCTGGCTCCGGGTAAAATCCCTTACCTCCACAGAAGCTTTAATCCATACCGGTTCCTTCTGCCACGCCTCGTAGCAGATCATCTGATCCGGCCCGGTTCCGCCCATGGCAGGGTGTACACATTCTCTGTACACACCGCCATGAATCCATACCCTGGTTCCCGGAACCGCAACAGATGCCGCTTCATTTATGGTCAGAAAGGGTTTCTGGATACTTCCGTCACGTTCCCCCGACTCCCCAGCCTGATTGCAGTCGACATGCAGCTCCTGCTCATATCTTTGTTCCTGCTCCCAGAACGCGAAGCTTTTGCCCTCCGGAAGTATTGACGTAATATCCATAATTTCTCCTCTTTCATGAGTCTTTATTTTTTATTGACTGCCAGTTTAGCGTCTAACTCAATCTGGTACTTATCTTTGTCAAACTTAGACAGTTCCTGGAATCCCATTCCGTCCATCTGGGTACACATCTCACTCCACAGGGAATCAAACTCTCCATCATCCTTTGCATAAATCATTCTCCAGGAATAATCACTGAATACATCGCTGCACTGTTTGCGGATAATCGATATATCAGCCGAATCACTTGGAAGGGATACGCTGACATTGGGGCTGATTAACAGAATATTATTCTTCTTCATATAATCAACAGGTTCTGCTGCACCGAATTTAGCTGCCCAGTCTTTCTTCATCTGCGTCATTGTGGCTGCCTTATAGGTACTCCAGTAATCTTTGTTATAGGGTTCTCCTGTAGCCGGATTTGTACTGATGGCATCCACCATCCACTGATTAATTGCATTATTTCCGTCGTTGAATCCGCCGCCGCCGAATTCGTCTGGTACGGTGACATTATCCATTAACGCATTGTCATTGATGTATGTATATTTTCCGTCACCGCCTACCGTATAGTTAAATCCTTTCAGGCCAATGTGCTGATAATTTAATCCCTCCGGACTGGCATACCAATTGAGGAAATCCATAATTCTCTGATACTTGGCATCATCCACCTGGGAACCGACGGCAAAAACACGTCCGCTGCCGTAATAGGTATCTGCATCTGCATAATAGATCTGATCCTTAATGGGTGTATAAATAAATGCTGTGCCATCCTTTAACCGGTCCTGTGTATTCCAGAATCCAACCTGCCAGTTATACCACATGAGATAAACTCTTCCGGTCTTCATCTTATCGCAGGCCGTATTCCAGTCCTGGGTACCGGAATCAGGATCTACGATACCTCTTCTGTTCGCGTCATTTAAGAAATGAAGCATTTTATAATAGGCACCATCTTTGCTGTTTACAGGGATAAATGTATTATCTGGTTTTAAAATATTGGAGCCTTTTATTATTTCTCCATACCAGGTTGTCAGCTGTGCAACATTGGCGATTCCCAGCATCCCGTCTCCGCCATCCCAGTCTTTCCACAAAGACAGGGGATAGGCCGGATCTCCGGCACTGTTGGTGGGGTGAGCCTTCATCATCTTTTCCAGGATATCTAAGAGATCATCCGTATTCTTTATATCCGGGCGCCCCAGTTCTGAGTAAAGATCCCATCTTAAAAGGGGGCTTGATTTAATTACATCCTGAGAATAGGAAGTGGGGGATGTATTGGTCATCTGGCATGGAATTCCATAAATTTTACCATCTTTATTTTCCGGCAGAGCCTTATTTAATACAGTAATCTGATCGTTATATGTCATTAAATCAGGATAATTTTTGATATCTGCCGAGATATCTTTAATTAATCCTGCTTTTACACAGTCTGTAAAATCCGTGCGTTCCAGCACAACAATATCACCTAAATTCCCCGTACTGCAGCGGGTCTGGTAAATTCCATTACCGGCCACCTGAGGCGATATCATATTCAGTTCGATGTTAAACTTATCCTTTACTACCTTTGCAAACCACCCAGCCTGGGTTCCCTGATAATTTGCAGCAACATCATAAAAATCAAATGTCATTGGTTCATCATAGTTCCCCGCTGCTGTTTTTGTTGCCTCCGTTGCTGTCTGCCCCGCACATCCTGCCACCATAACTGCCGCCATAGCTGCTGACAGCACCTGAAACGCCCTCTTTTTTACTCTCATACACTGCTCCCTTCTTTTATTTGCATTGTTATTATCCTTTTACAGCTCCGATCATAATTCCTTTTACAAAAAATTTCTGGAAAATTGGATAAATTAATATAATCGGTGCCACTACTACAATTGTAACGGTCATACGAATGGAGGTTGAAGTCTGGGAGTGAGCCAGGCTTGCCGCCATCTGTGCCGAGGAAGCATTACTATTGGCAAGTGACTTCAAAGAACTTGCCTGATTAATGTACTGGTAAAGGGTAAACTG
>SVDT01000119.1 GCA_015057775.1 Paenibacillaceae bacterium
GCTTAACCAGGTTGGTTTAGGTAAGAGGAAAGAACGGATGAAAGATATATAACAATGTGTGGTTTTGAGGGTATATGTATTATATGTAATACTGCTTAAAATAGGAATGCGTAAATCCAGGTGTGGGTTTGCGCTTTTTTTGCTTTTGAAAGAACTGTTACCAATCATGGAAAAGTGAGATGATTAGAATGAATAAAAATGTAAATAAGAAAATCCCTGTCATATTGATTACAGGATATCTTGGTTCAGGGAAAACCACACTGCTTCAGGGATTGCTGGAAAGCGGTGATAACAGCGGTCTTGCACTGGTTATTAATGATATGGGCAGTGTGAATGTGGATAGTAAGCTGATAAAAAATGAAGATTCTTCACAACAGACTGCAAAAATGGTGGAATTGCAGAATGGATGCATCTGCTGTACTTTGCGGGAAGAATTTATGAACCAGATAGAAGAACTTTCTAAGGATCAAAGGGTGGAAAAAATAATAGTGGAGGCATCTGGAATCAGCAATCCAGCGTCCATAGCGGAGGGGTTTCTGATGTCTGAAGAAGAACCAGATTCTTCAGGTGTATACTTACAATCCATTATTACAGTCGTGGATGCGCATCGGCTTTATTATGAATTCCTGGATGAGATGGAAGAACAGATGAATGAGGAGGGGGAAGATGAACCTGATATCATTAACCTGGTTATGGATCAGATTGAATTTTGCAGTACAATTATTTTAAATAAGTGTGATTTATTAAATTCTATTAAAATAGAACAGGTAATTAGTACAATAAAGCAGATTCAGCCTGAGGCAGAAATTATTCGGACTGCATGGGGAAAAGTAGATACCAGGCTCATATTTGATGGGAAAGAGTTCGATTATGACAGAGTTATGAATTCTTCCTCTTTACAAAAAGCACTTGCCAGAGAGAAGCAGCTTGATGATTCTGGTACAGATGATTATGGAGTTACTTCTTTTGTTTATGAAGAAAGAAGGGCGTTTAACCGGGAAAGTTTTATGGAATTACTGGAAAATAATTATCCGGAAACAATCATACGGGCGAAAGGTTATATCTGGTTTTCTGATGATTCAGTACATGCCCAGCTGTTTGAACAGGCGGGAAAAAA
This sequence comes from Paenibacillaceae bacterium, assembly GCA_015057775.1. Classification (GTDB taxonomy): domain Bacteria; phylum Bacillota; class Clostridia; order Lachnospirales; family Lachnospiraceae; genus Lacrimispora. Next base: position 1,118 of record SVDT01000119.1, read on the forward strand.
TGCTTCCGTTTCAGAAGCTACCAGTTGGGTGGCGGCACTTCCAAATGACGAGAAAGAGGAGATCTTTTACAATTATCCGGATGTGTTAGAAGATTGGGATGAGATCTATGGTGACCGTATGAATCAGGTCGTATTTATTGGCAGGAATTATGATAAGTTAGAGATGATAAGCGTTTTAAACAGTTGTATTGATAAAGAATAATAAAATTATACCAGAGCGTAGTGGAAGGAGAAATATTGGATGATCAAAGTACTATTCGTCTGTCTTGGTAATATTTGCAGATCACCTATGGCAGAGTTTGTAATGAAGGATTTGGTAGAAAAGGAAAATTTAGCATCAGAATTTTATATTGCATCCGCGGCTACCAGTTCAGAAGAAATTGGCAATCCGGTTCATCATGGTACGAGGAATAAATTAAAGGAATTAGGGATTTCTACAGCAGGCAAGTGCGCGGTTCAGCTGAAAAAGAAAGACTATGAAGATTATGATTATATATTGGGAATGGAGCAGAGAAACATTGCCGGAATTATGAGAATTATAGGGAGTGACCCAAAGAGGAAAATAAAGAGGCTTCTTGATTACTCTCCCAATCCAAGAGATATTGCTGATCCGTGGTATACCGGTGATTTTGATGTAACCTATACCGATGTAAAAGAAGGCTGCGAAGCATTACTGGATACGATTCTTAAGGCTGAAGGCATCAGGTAAACATAAAGCAGGTGGCGTTTCCCGGATTCTTTGGTGAACGTCCACCTGTTTCATTTATTTTGTTAATCATCCATGTCTATAATGGTGATATTTAGGGCTTCACTTGATAAATTGATTTCCTTGCCTGCCACACCGTCAGGATTAATGAATCGGATGATTGGCCGGAGTGCAAATCCTGGAGTATTATCTTTGACGACAGCCGTGCTTCCATCGCTTAATCTGACAATTGTACCAATAGGGTAGGCAGAAACACATTGGAAAAAGGCGGATAACAGTTCTGGATCAAAATGGGAATTACAGCAGCTGGTCAGATAATCAAATATCTTTCTTGGATTCCATGCTTTTCGGTATGGTCTCGTGGCACTTAAGGCATCATAAACGTCTGCAATAGCAAGGATACGTCCGTATAGCGGAATATTCTCCCCTGCAAGACCAAATGGATAACCGCTTCCGTCATATTTCTCATGATGGGTCTGAATTCCCTGAAGCACTGCCTGGGAGATGGAATTACAGTCAAACAGCTTATCATAGGAAAGGCTGGGGTGCTGCTTCATAACCTCATACTCTTCGTTGGTCAGAGGCCCTGGCTTATTGGTGATTTCAATTGGAATATCAGTCTTTCCGATATCGTGGAGAAGTCCGCACAGAGCCAGGTCATTCAGCTTGGATATAGGGAGTCCGATATAACGCCCGATGAGTACACTTAAAATTCCCACATACAGGCTGTGAGAATAGGTATAGCTGTCATAGTCTCTGATGTCAATCATCTGAAAAAGATACTTGTCCATGTTTAAAACATTCATAACCACGGTTTTGGCTACGTTGGCAATATTCTCATATATCTGTCTGCTGGTCTGAAAGGTGACTTTTTTCAGGCTTTCTTCAAATGTTTCCTGTATGCTGATCAGCATTTTGGCCTTTAATTCAGGTTCCACAATATCTACTGGCTCAATTCCTTCAGTCAGTTCAGTCTGAATATAAGCCCCCTGAATTCCAATACTCATCATTCTGTTTATCGTGCGATCATTCAGGACGTAGCCAGTTACGGCGAAAGGCAGCATTGGGTTTAAACCTGGTATGTTGCGGGCTAATTCCATACCTGCAGTCAATTTCTCAATTGGTAAATAAATCAATTCTTTGCACCTCAACAGACTATATGGCAGTCTCTTCTTTCTGTTCAGTAGTTTCCTTTATGTGTTAGAATTAGAAATAATTGTATATTAATATCTTAAATTATAGTTGGATTTGCCAAATGCGTCAATGAAAATTTGCTATCTGACAGGCGGATTATTGTAGAAAATTGTGGTTTCATTTTATACAATTATATTATACGGTGGTAAATTATGGTAATTTTAATATAAAATTAATTCATAAGAAATTAAAATAGAACCATTCATACTTGACCGTCATCCTGCATAAGTATGTAAAAACGTCCTAGCAGGGGGATTTTCTTGAAGGAATATATTGAAGAACGCGCGGTTGCGATCGCCAACTACATCATAGACTACCATGCAACCGTTAGGCAGACAGCAAAGAAATTTGGGATATCCAAATCTACGGTACATAAGGATGTGACAGATCGTTTAGAGCACATCAATCCGTCCCTGGCAGCCCGGGCCAGGGTCATCCTGGACATTAACAAATCCGAGCGCCATATCAGAGGCGGCCTCGCCACCAAGGAAAAGTATCAGCACCGCCTTCAGATGTGCAGTAAAAAAGATTTATAAACAAAAGAGTGGGGAGACAGCCGCTGTTTGAGAAATGGTAGACGTTCTCAGACAGCGGCTGTTCTATTTCATGAAAGACAAAAATTTTACAAAAAACTGGTTGACATGAATCCGTAAAATATGTTATTCTTTACCCCAGTATGAAGAGACATTATCGTTTTCATGCAAATATTGACCACTTCGTAAGAAGTTAAGCCCAGACGGACAGGCGGGTCAGCTGCCGAACGTGGGAAACCACATTATTGATTGAGTTAGAAGCTCAAATTTTATAAGTTGATTACTTTATAATCAGTGCATCTGCACATCATCTTGTGAAACGATCAATAATAGCAGGGACAGTATATTTGCTATGTAGACTCGAAAACGGTAATTGTCATGAATAGAAAGCAGACGGAGGCTGACTCCGTTAAAAGATTCATGAAATTTCAGGCAGGTGATGTACATTCACCTGCTTTTTTTGATTGTAAGGAATTTTATTGCAGAGAGGTAATTTGCCATATGAACAGAGACGATCAGATGAGAGCTCCGATTTATGATGCTCTTGAGACATTTAGAAAGAAAAGAGTAGTGCCCTTTGATGTACCCGGGCATAAACGGGGAAGAGGAAATCCGGAGCTGGCACAGCTTCTTGGTGAGCGTTGTGTGGGGCTTGATGTGAATTCCATGAAGCCGCTTGATAATTTATGCCATCCCGTGTCAGTGATCCGGGATGCGGAACGACTGGCTGCAGAGGCTTTTGGTGCGGCAGATGCGTTCTTGATGGTAGGAGGAACTACTTCGGCAGTACAGAGCATGATTCTATCTGTCTGCAAAGCCGGAGATAAAATTATTCTTCCGAGAAATGTCCATAAAAGTGCGATTAACGCTTTAGTGCTTTGTGGAGCAGTTCCTGTTTATGTTAATCCAGAAGTAAACAGTATGCTTGGGATTTCCCTGGGAATGGAGATCAGCCAGGTTGAGAAGGCAATTGAGGAAAATCCTGATGCAGTGGCGGTGTTTGTGAACAATCCCACTTATTACGGAATCTGTTCCGATATCCGTTCCATTGTGCGTCTGGCTCATGCACATGGTATGAAGGTTCTGGCAGATGAAGCTCACGGAACCCATCTTTACTTCGGTAAAAACCTGCCTGTTTCCGCTATGGCGGCAGGGGCAGACATGGCCGCAATTTCCATGCACAAATCAGGAGGAAGTCTGACTCAAAGCTCACTTCTCCTGCTAAATACCGGTGTGAACGGGGATTATGTGCGTCAGATCATTAACTTAACACAGACGACCAGTGCGTCCTATCTTCTTCTTTCCAGCCTTGACATTTCCAGACGGAACCTGGCGCTCAGAGGAGAAGAATCCTTTGCAAAGGTGACAGAAATGGCAGAGTATGCCAGGGAAGAAATCAATTCCATTGGGGGATATTATGCATATGGCAGAGATTTGATAAATGGTACCAGCATCTTCGATTATGACGTGACCAAGCTTTCCGTTTATACCCTGGGAAATGGTCTGGCAGGAATTGAAGTGTATGACCTCCTTCGGGATGAATATGATATTCAGATTGAATTCGGAGATATCTGCAACATCCTTGCCTATATTTCCATTGGAGACAGAATACAGGATATAGAGCGCCTGGTAGGTGCTCTGGCAGATGTAGAGCGTCTTTATAAAAAAGACCGGACAGGTATGCTATCAGGAGAGTACATAGCACCAAAAGTGGTGATATCTCCCCAGAAGGCATTTTATTCAAAGAAGGTATCTGTTCCGGTAAAAGAGTCAGCTGGCAAGATCAGCGGAGAGTTTGTGATGTGCTATCCGCCTGGAATCCCGATTTTAGCGCCTGGAGAGATGATTACGGAAGAAATTGTGGAATATATCGTATACGCAAGAGAGAAGGGATGCTCCATGCAGGGAACAGAAGATCCGGCAGTGGAGAATTTAATGGTACTGACAGAGTAATTTCCGGTAAGTGGGAAAGATGGAGGAAAATATGGAGATATGGTTTTCGGAATTGCATACATCCAATGTTAAGCTTTCCGTCCGGATTGACAAGCAGCTTTTTTCCGGCGAAAGTGAATATCAGAGAATCGATGTATTTGAATCCCAGGAATTCGGAAAGTTTGTGGCTCTTGACGGAGACATTGTTTTTTCGGACAAAGATGAATTTATTTATGATGAAATGGTTACCCATGTACCCATGGCAGTTCACCCCGATGTTAGGAATGTGCTGATTATCGGTGGAGGTGACGGAGGTGTGGCGAAGGAGCTTTTACAGTATCCTTCCATCGAATCCATTGATGTGGTTGAAACAGATAAACTGTTTGTAGATGTATGCCGGGATATATTTCCTGAGGTGGCATGTGGTCTGGATGATCAGAGGGTAAAGGTTTATTACGATGACGGACTTCGTTTCCTGAGAAATAAAAAAGAAGAATACGATCTGATTATCAACGATTCCACCGATCCGTTTGGACATACTGAGGGACTTTTCACCAAAGAGTTTTATGGAAGCTGCTATAAGGCGCTTAAGAGCGATGGAATCATGGTTTATCAGCATGGCAGTCCTTTTTATGACGAAGATGAGCTGGCTTGCAGAAGCATGCACAGGAAGGTTTACCGTTCCTTCCCTATCAGCCGTGTTTATCAGGCTCATATTCCAACCTGCCCGTCAGGTTACTGGCTGTTTGGTTTTGCATCAAAAAAATATCACCCGATTAATGACTTTAAACCCGATAAATGGAACAAAATGAAAATAGAGACGTGGTATTATACCACCAATCTTCACACAGGAGCATTTATGCTTCCAAAATATGTGGAAGATCTACTGGAAGAGGAGGAAAAGGAATGAGCAGATTATTAGTAATCGGATGCGGCGGAGTTGCCGCAGTAGCAATCAACAAGTGCTGCCAGAACAGCGAGGTATTTACAGACATCTGCATAGCAAGCAGAACAAAGGAAAAATGTGACGCGTTAAAGGCAAAGCTGGAAGGAAAGACAAAAACAAGAATTGAAACAGCAAGAGTTGATGCAGATCATACAGAGGAAGTCATTGCCTTAATTAAGAGCTATCAGCCCGATGCCGTGTTAAATGTGGCACTTCCCTATCAGGATCTAACCATTATGGATGCCTGCCTGGCTGCAGGGGTGGATTATATCGATACGGCTAACTATGAGTCGGAAGATACGGAAGATCCCCAGTGGAGAGCGATCTATGAGAAACGGTGTGAGGAGCTTGGTTTTACCGCCTATTTTGATTATTCCTGGCAGTGGAATTACAGGGAGAGATTTGAAAATGCAAATATTACGGCTCTTCTTGGAACCGGATTTGATCCTGGCGTTACCAGTGTATTTTCCGCTTATGCTCTGAAACATTATTTTGATGAAATTCACACCATCGATATTTTAGACTGTAACGGCGGTGATCACGGATATCCATTTGCAACAAACTTTAACCCTGAGATTAATTTAAGAGAAGTATCTGCCAACGGATCTTACTGGGAGGATGGCCACTGGATTGAGACCAAACCTATGGAACTGAAATCTAAGTACAATTTCCCGGAGGTGGGTGAGAAGGACATGTATCTCCTTCATCATGAAGAGATCGAATCTCTGGCTAAGAACATTCCTGGAGTTAAGAGAATCCGCTTCTTTATGACCTTTGGACAAAGCTATTTAACACATATGAAATGTCTGGAGAACGTTGGAATGCTTTCAACAGCTCCCATTGAATTTAATGGCCAGAGCATTGTTCCGATCCAGTTTTTAAAGGCACTTCTTCCTGATCCGGCGTCCCTGGGACCAAGAACAGTTGGTAAGACCAACATCGGATGCATTTTTACAGGTATTAAAGACGGAAAAGAGAAAACCATCTACATTTACAACGTATGCGATCATCAGGAGTGCTACAAAGAGGTGGAATCACAGGCAATTTCCTATACAACCGGAGTTCCGGCTATGATCGGTGCCATGATGGTGGTGACAGGACAGTGGAAAAAGCCAGGTGTGTTCAATGTTGAGGAATTTGATCCCGATCCATATATGGAGGCTTTAAATAAATGGGGACTTCCCTGGGTAGTCTGCGAAGATCCTGAGACTGTAACTGTGTGGAGACAGGAATAATCATGAAGATAGAGGAACTAAAGACTCCCTGCTACGTAATTGATGAGGGCAGGCTGACTGATAATTTGAAGATTTTAAACGGGGTGAAAGAGAGAACCGGATGCAGCATTCTTCTTGCACAAAAGGCATTTTCCTGTTTTGCAGAGTATCCGTTAATTGCAAAATACATTGATGGAACTACTGCAAGCGGTCTGTATGAAGCCAGACTCGGCAAAGAGGAGATGGGGCTTTCAAACCATGTTTTTGCCCCTGCATATAAGGAAGCGGATTTTAAAGAACTGACAAAAATCTGTGACCACATTGTATTTAACTCTTTTTCCCAATTGAAAAAGTATAAGGACTGCCTAAAGGGTGTAAATGCCGGCATCCGGGTAAATCCACAATGCTCCACACAAGATGGGCATGCGATCTATGATCCCTGTGCACCCGGCTCCAGGCTGGGTGTGACAAGGGAGCAGTTTGAGGAAGAATATCTGCCTTATATCTCAGGCATTCATTTTCATACTCTTTGTGAACAGAATGCAGATGCGCTGAAAACCACTCTGGATGCAGTGGAAGAACAGTTTGGAGAATATTTTCCCCGGTTATCCTGGATTAATATGGGCGGAGGACATCATATAACCAGAGAGGATTATGATCTGGAGCTTTTGGAATCCTGTATTAAAAGAATTCAGGACAAGTACGGGCTTCGTGTTTATTTAGAACCTGGAGAGGCAGTTGCTTTAAATGCTGGTTATTTAGTGACAGAAGTGCTTGATGTGGTGGACAACGGAATTAAAACCTTAATTCTTGACGCTTCCGCCTCCTGTCATATGCCGGATGTACTGGAAATGCCTTATCGTCCGCCGTTAAAGGACAGCGCAGAACCGGGAGAGAAGCCTTTTAATTACCGCCTGTCTTCCTGCACCTGCCTGGCTGGAGATGTAATTGGAGATTATTCCTTTGACCATGAGATAAACCCTGGAGATAAACTGTATTTTATGGACATGGCTATTTACTCCATGGTGAAAAACAACACATTTAACGGTATGCCCCTTCCTTCCATAGCGGTTATGGATCAGGACGGAGAATGCCGCATTATAAAAGAATTTGGATACGAAGATTTTAAAAACAGGCTGTCTTAATGTGCCTGATATGAGGAATGAAATATGAGAAAGCGATCCACACTGCCGGCAGAGGAAGGATTTTACATGCCGGGGGAATTTGAACCTCACAGAGGCTGCATCATGATCTGGCCCAGAAGACCGGGCTCCTGGCCATATGGGGCGGTAAAAGCAAGAAAGGCTTTTGCGGAAATTGCAGAAGCCATTGCAGACAGTGAACAGTTAATCATGCTGACCCATGAGGATACTTATGACAATGCCAGAGCCATGCTTTCTGATCGGATTGAAGTGATGGTGATGGAATCTGACGATGCTTGGGCGAGAGATGTTGGTCCTACTTTTGTGAAAGATAAGTCAGGCCGTGTCAGGGGAATTGACTGGCAGTTTAATGCCTGGGGAGGTTCCTTTGATGGCCTGTATCAGGACTGGGAGAAGGATAACCTTCTTGCAGGCCGGTTTTGTGAAAAGCTGGGATATGAAGTTTATGATGCCGGACATTTCGTTCTGGAAGGCGGTTCCATTCATTCAGATGGAGAAGGGACGGTACTGGTAACAGAAAGCTGTCTCTTAAGTAAGGGGAGAAATCCACTTCTGACCAGGGAGCAAATCGAGGCAAAGCTAAAGGAATATCTGGGAGCAGAGAAAATTATCTGGCTGAAGTATGGCATCTATCAGGATGAAACCAATGAGCATGTGGATAATGTCTGTGCATTTGTGCGTCCCGGTGAAGTGGTATTAGCCTGGACTGATGACAGGGAAGATCCTCAGTATGAAATGTCAATGGAGGATTTACGGATTCTTGAGAAAGAGACTGATGCAAAGGGCCGCCATTTTGTTGTTCATAAGCTGCCCATTCCTAAGGTTCCTGTCTGTATTACGAAAGAGGAACTGGCTGGCTTTGCCTTCGAACCAGGTGAAGATGAACGGGAACCTGGTGAACGGCTGGCTGCCAGCTATGTGAATTTTTATATTTCAAACGGAGGGGTAATTGTCCCTCAGTTTGAAGATGAAAATGACAGGGAAGCAGTCCGTATTCTATCTGACTGTTTTCCCGACAGAAAGATTTATCCGGTCTATGCCAGAGATATTATTGCAGGCGGAGGTAATATCCACTGCATCACGCAGCAGATACCAAAAGGAGAAATAGATGAGAAAGGTAACAGTTGCGGCAGTTCAGATGAAGTGCTGCCAGGACGTTGATAAAAATATTGCCAGTGCAGAGAAGCTTGTAAGGAAGGCAGCAGCAGAGGGAGCAGAAATCATACTGCTTCCGGAGCTGTTTGAACGTCAATATTTCTGTCAGGAGAGACGCTACGAATATTATGAATATGCGAAACCAGCTGAGGAAAATGATGCAGTCATTCATTTTTCCCGGATTGCAGCAGAGCTTTCTGTGGTAATTCCGGTCAGCTTTTATGAACGGTCTGGTAACACCATGTTTAATTCCGTTGCAGTTCTTGATGCAGATGGGACGAATCTGGGTATTTACCGGAAAACCCATATCCCCGATGACCACTATTATCAGGAGAAGTTTTATTTTACTCCTGGAGATACCGGATTTAAAGTATTTGATACGAGATACGGAAAAGTAGGGATTGGGATCTGCTGGGATCAATGGTTTCCGGAGACAGCAAGAAGCCTTGCACTTTTGGGTGCAGAACTTATTTTTTATCCCACTGCCATTGGAAGTGAGCCCATACTGGAATGTGACAGCATGGAACACTGGAGACGCTGTATGATGGGGCATTCTGCCTCAAACATTATACCAGTCATTGCCGCAAACCGCATCGGAGAGGAATCGGTATCACCCTGTGAGGAAAATGGCAATCAGAGTTCTTCTTTAAAGTTTTATGGATCATCCTTTATTACAGACAGTACAGGTGCTTTGATTCAGTCTATGGGAAGAGAAGAGGAAGGCGTGATTCTGGCAGAGTTTGACCTGGATGAGATCAGCAGAGACCGCAGAAACTGGGGACTTTTCCGGGACAGAAGACCGAAAGAGTACGAAATTATTTCAGGAATGATTAAATAGCAGACGGGTAGTTCCCTTCTTTGATAAAAAAGTTTCATAAAAATGGCTTACTCCCCATATAAATAGTAATAATCAATAAGTTGGGGAGTGCGCTATGAAGAGACTGTTTAACAGAAAATGGATGATTTTTTTCGGCCTCGCTATGTGGGTGCTGGTAGTTCGTACCTTAAGCGGGTGTACAGTAAACGGGGATAATGGAAACAAGGTACGGGATCTGGATTTCACTGTGGTTGCAGATACGGATATACCGCAGGAACTCAAACAGATAATAGCAGAAAAACAACAGTCACCCTTTAAACTGACTTACAGTGATGATAAAAATCTTTACATAGTAGTAGGATATGGAAAGCAGGCCAGCGGTGGTTACAGCATAGCAGTCAATGATCTTTATCTCACTGACAATTCCATCGTCCTTGATACGGAATTAATCGGTCCGGATAAAGGCGAGAACACAGGAACAGAACCATCTTATCCATTTATTGTGATTAAGACGGAGATGTCCGAACTTCCAGTTGTATTTCAATAAGGAATTATGTAAGAAAATAGCTGTTCTGTAAATAAGTTGCAGAGCAGCTATTTTAAATTTCTCTTTTTTCTTTTGCCGCCATATGATATACTACATCAAACAGGAGTCGAAAGTAAGGAGAAGAGGAAGGTTCGTATGATATTAAAAGATATATGGCTTGATGTGAAGGCAGTAAAGCAGCGGGATCCGGCAGCCAGGAATGAACTGGAAGTCCTGCTTTTGTATCAGGGGGTTCATGCGCTCATCTGGCATCGCTTTGCCCACTGGTTTTATCAGCACAGGATGTTTTTTATTGCAAGAATGATTTCCCAGACTGCCAGATTTTTTACACTGATTGAGATTCACCCGGGTGCGAAAATGGGGCATGGAATACTGATTGATCACGGTTGCGGCGTGGTAATTGGGGAAACTGCGGTTGTAGGGGATAACTGTACGATTTATCAGGGCGTTACTCTTGGTGGCGTTGGTCTAAATAAAGGAAAGCGCCATCCTACCCTTGGGAACAATGTGACGGTGGGAGCAGGAGCTAAGATTCTTGGTTCTTTTGAAGTAGGAGATAACTGTACCATAGCAGCCAATGCGGTACTTTTAAAGCCTCTGGAGAACAATGTGACGGCAGTGGGAATTCCCGCACGCCCGGTAAAAATTGACGGAGTTCCCATACCAAAGAAAGAAAGCAATATGGTTACCATGGAGCATTACTGCATGATGGAAGAACGTGTAAAGGTATTGGAAGAGAAACTTCATAAACTGGAAAACCCGCTTTCAGAAAAGGAAACACAAAATTCAGAGGAAGAGGAGAAATCCCAGGATTAGAAGAAAAAAAGTATATTGGAACATGCACCTGCATACACTTTCTTAAAGGAATAAAAGAAGGTAAGGCAGGTGCTTTTTCATGTTGGAGCTGGTGAAGAAAAACATACATATGAATCGTTGGAAAGGAAACGCCACATCCCAGATCACGCTTGACGATGATTTCATTGTCCCTGACAGCATGGATGATGTGGAGCAGATTATTCTTAGTTCC
>SVDT01000120.1 GCA_015057775.1 Paenibacillaceae bacterium
CCTGGTAGCCGCCCTGACCCTGTGGTCTGTTTCCCTGATAGCCGCCCTGGCCCTGAGGTCTTCCTTCACGGTTTCCCTGGTAACCGCCCTGACCCTGAGGTCTGTTTCCCTGGTAGCCACCCTGACCCTGAGGTCTGTCTTCACGGTTTCCCTGGTAGCCACCCTGACCCTGAGGTCTGTCTTCGCGATTTCCCTGATAGCTTCCCTGTGGTCTGTCTTCACGTGTTACTGTACTATGTTCTCTTACTGTATTCTCTGATGTCTGTTCCGTCTTTTTCTGCATGTCATCTCTCTGTCCCATATTCTGTGCAGGCTTCTGTGCAGGTCTTGATGTACCCTGGCCCTGTGGTTTCATCTGTGCATTCTGCGGTCTGAATACTGCCGCTATTTTTTTCTTTGGTGCTTCGGAATCATCGCCGCCTGGTGTTTCTGTACGTGCAGGTGAAGTTCCCCTTCCTGCGCCTACTTCTTTTTTTACAATTGATGCCTGTTCATCGGTGATGTTTGAAGAGCTTTTTAAATTTATATTATGTTTTTCCAATATATCCAGTATCTCCTTACTCGTGTCTTTTCCCAGTTCTTTTGCCAGATCATAAACTCTCATGCTTTCCTCCATTCTGTGCACATTCTGCAGCACATACTGGTAGATGTGAAGGCTCATTCTCACACTCACTACCTGCATTTGTATTCATTAGTTTCTCGATTGCCTTAGCAAACCCATTATCCACGACAGCAAGAGACGCCCTCATCTCCTTACCCATAGCGTGACCCAGTTCTTCCTTTCTTCCAAAGAAATAAATTGGTACCTTATAGTAAGTACACGTATTGGTAAACATCTTCCTTGTATTGTCTGAGGCTTCCTCAGAAACGATCACTAACGATGCTTTTCCTGCCTTAACGGATTTCTCAGTCATGAACTCTCCGCTTGAAATCTTTCCGGCTTTCGTTGCAAGCCCGATCAGATTCAGAATTTTCTGTCTGTTATCCAAACTGCTCCATCTCCCTTTCCAACGCTTCGTAAACTTCTTTTGGAATCGACATTTTAAAGGAACGCTCCAATCCCTTACTTTTTACCGCTTTTTTGAAGCATTCCATAGAAGGACATAAATAAGCTCCCCGTCCATTCTTACGCCCGGTTCCATCAAGAACAAAGCTGTCTTCCGAAGTTTTTAAAACACGTATCATCTCTTTTTTATTTTTCATCTCACCGCAGCCGATACACTGTCTGAGCGGTACCTTTTTTGTACTCACGTCTCCATCACATCCTAATTATTATTCCTGGTAGCTGTCTTCGGACTCTTCTTCCTGAAATTCACCTTGTAACGCTTCCTCAAAGGAGCTGCTGCCGTTGTTTGCACTGTCCTGATATTCCAGACCAAGTTCTTCAAAAAGACCAAGTTCTCTTGCCTGTGTTTCACTCTTAATATCAATCTTGTAGCCAGTAAGTCTTGCCGCAAGTCTTGCATTCTGACCTTCTTTACCAATTGCCAGTGACAGCTGATAATCCGGTACAATCACCTGTGCCTCTTTGGATACTTCGTCAGCCACAACGCAGATTACCTTTGCAGGGCTGAGTGCATTCTCAATTAAGTAAGCTGGATTGTCATCCCAGTTAATAATATCGATTTTTTCTCCCCTTAACTCGTTTACAATGGAATTCACTCTTGCTCCGTTTAAACCAACGCAGGCACCTACCGGATCAACATTGGTGTCATTGGATTTTACGGCGATCTTGGTTCTGGAGCCGGCTTCTCTTGCGATTGCCTTAATCTCTACCGTTCCATCCTTTACTTCCGTTACTTCAGACTCAAACAGACGTTTTACCAGATCCGGATGAGTTCTTGATACAGAAATTCTTGGTCCCTTGGGTGTATCCTTTACCTCCAGAACAAAAACCTTGATTCGCTCTGTCGCCTTGAATACTTCTCCCTTTACCATCTCCGTTTCATTTAAAATGGCGTCTACCTTGCCTAAGTTGATACTGACGTTTCTTCCCAGATATCTCTGTACAATACCAGTAACGACTTCACGCTCCTGACAGTACCAGTCATTAAACAGTGATTTTCTGCCTTCTTCGCGGATCTTCTGCAGAATCACATTCTTCGCATTCTGTGTGGCAATTCTTCCAAACTTTTTCGAGTCTATAGGACAATGAATCACATCTCCAAGATCGTATTTGGGATCTGTCATCTTTGCATCTGCCAGGCTGATCTGCAGCAAAGGATCTTCAACTGTCTCCACCACTTCTTTTTCTGCAGAAACGTTAAAATCACAGGTATCGCGGTTGATGCTGACTTTAATATTATCCGCTTTTCCGAAGTGGTTCTTGCAAGCAGTAAGGAGGGAATTCTCTATTGCTTCCAACAGGGTCTCCTTGCTGATACTGTTCTCCTTTTCCAGAATATTCAGTGCTTCTAACAGTTCCTTATTCATTTTTTTATCCTCCTAATATCTCTTACTGTTTAGAAATCAAATGCCAGCCGGATCAGTGCGATCTCCGGTCTGTTGAGCGTAAGCTCTGCTCCATCTTCCTGGGCAATGGTTACAGTGTCCTTGTCAAAGGATAACAGCGTACCAGTAAAGTCCTTTTGTTTGTTCAAAGGCTTATACAGCTTAATATCCACATCTTCTCCGATGCTTCTGTTAAAATCCTTATCTTTTTTTAAGGGTCTGCCAAGTCCTGGGGAACTGACCTCCAGAATGTAGCTGTCTGCAATAAAATCTTTTTCATCCAGCCAGTCTCCCAGCTTTCTGCTTATAATTTCACAGTCATCAACTGTAATTCCGCCTTCTTTATCAATATAAGCCCGTAAATACCAGTTTCCAGCTTCTTTTACATATTCCACGTCAACCAGTTCAAAATTGTTCTCTGTCATAAGGGGCATTAAAAAGCTTTCTGTTTTTGCCTCATACTCTTCTCTTTTAGCCATTTTCTTCCCACCTTTCCAAACAAAATGGAAAGAGTGGACTTCCGCCCACTCTCTATCAGTCAAACATTCTTGTTATCTTGAATAGTATAACACCCTTTTCCTGGCATTGCAAGGGTTTTTCTTGTTTTTTCTGATATTTCCGTCTATTATTTGAATTTCTTAAATTGTTTCGATTACGAGAGAGGACAAAGTTTTCTTCACACTCCCTTTATTTGTACATATTATAACACTATATCAGAGTTAATTCTGTCAAATAAGGAGGACCCATGAAACCAAAACTGGAAGTTTCCGGGCTCAGTTACTCCTATCATTCCCTTGAGGGTGAGACACTGGCCCTTTCCAATATATCCTTTACTGCTGACAACGGGGAATTCCTTGCTGTAGTCGGTCCCTCCGGCTGCGGGAAATCGACCCTGTTATCACTTTTATGCGGACTGCTGATTCCCGATGAGGGCGACATTTTAATCGACGGCGTACCAAAGTCTGAATCCGGCGTTAATATAGGCTACATGCTGCAGCGTGACCATCTCTTTGAGTGGCGCACCATAATGGGAAATGCTGAGCTTGGACTGGAAATTCAGAATAAACGAAACAGCAGTTCCAGAGAGAAGCTTCATAATATGCTTCATACTTACGGTCTTGGCAGTTTTGAAAATGCAAGACCGTCCGAATTGTCCGGCGGTATGCGCCAGCGTGCTGCTCTGGTCCGCACCCTGGCACTGGAGCCGGACCTTCTATTATTAGATGAACCATTCTCCGCTTTAGACTATCAGACCAGACTCTCCGTCTGTGACGATATCAGTACGATCATAAAGAGTACTCATAAAACTGCTATCCTGATTACCCATGACCTTTCTGAAGCCATCAGTGTGGCAGACCGGGTAATCGTCCTGACAAAGAGACCTGGCAGAATCAAGGCTGTTGTTCCCATCTCCTTTGGCAGTGAGAACATCCGGCCTCTGGACCGCAGAAACATGCCGGAATTCTCCGTTTATTTTAATCAGGTATGGAAGGAGCTGCAAAATCATGATTGAGACACACCCTACGTTAGCTCAGCAGGCATTTATTGAAAAAGAGAAACTGCACCGCAGAAACGTAAGAGTATGGCGCTTCATGCTGCTGGTTCTTCTCCTCTCTGTCTGGGAGCTGTGTGCCAGACTGGGCATCATCAATGACTTTATCTTCAGCTCCCCCTCCAGAGTTACCATCTGCTTTCTTGAAATGGTAAAGGATAAAAGTATCTTCATGCACATCGGAGTCACCGTCATGGAAACACTGGTCAGCTTTGTACTGGTGGTCGTGTGCGGCTTCCTGATTGCCGTTCTCCTCTGGTCCAGCCGCAGCATATCGGAAGTTCTGGAGCCGTATCTGGTGATGTTAAACAGTCTTCCAAAATCAGCGCTCGCTCCTATATTGATTGTATGGCTGGGCAATAACATCAAGACGATTATTGTTGCTTCCATCTCTGTGGCTGTATTTGGGTGCATCATGACACTCCATACTGGATTTTCTCAGACAGATCCGGATAAGATTAAGCTGATTTATTCCCTGGGGGGGAATAAAAAGGATGTGCTGTTAAAAGTGCTGCTTCCGGGATCTGTTCCTCTGATTATCAGTAATATGAAGGTAAATATCGGGCTTTGTCTGGTTGGGGTAATTATCGGTGAGTTCCTGGCGGCGAATAAGGGGCTGGGATATCTGATTATTTATGGCAGCCAGGTGTTTAAGATGGACCTTGTTGTTATGTCCATTGTCATTCTGTGTATTGTATCGGCAATTTTGTATCAGGGGATTTCGTTGCTGGAGAAGAAGATTAAGTTTTAATTGTAATGTTATCAAAAAGGAGTATTTACCAAATGGAGATTTTCAATTGGCAAATACTCCTAAATTTATTCAGACCATTGCATTTGATTATCCGGAATTCCTAATTCCCTGCAGCGTTCACATACTAACCGTTTTTCTTCCTGATTTCCAATTTTGTAATTTAATATCAGGTTCTTGAAAACGATATACTTAATTCCGTCGGACTTGAAATCTACAAACCAGTTCTCGTTTGATGTATCACCTGATTTCATTACCTTTGAAATTTCTTCGGGAAAATTTTTGAGTTTTGAAGAAAAAAACAATACTGTCCAGTATTTTGTTTTCCCTCCAGTCTTCCATAACTCTACTTTTTTTATTTCCATCAGGTCAAGAATGTTTTCGTCAGTAATACTTTCTTTAATTAAAGCGCCTTCGTATAATCCACTATTATGTTCTATTTCCAGACTCTTTCCACAGTAAGAAACTTCTTTCACCCCATCAATATCAATCTCATCTCTCAACAAAACATCAATGGAAACCTTAAATATTCTGCTTAAAAGAACTATTTTTTCCGTTTCCGGTATGGAAATATCTGATTCCCACTTAGTAATTGCCTGCCGGCTCACATTACATTGCTCCGCTAATTGTTCTTGTGTAAAGCTATTCTCTTTTCGTAAATACTGGATTTTCTCAGATAATTTCATGATAACTCCTTTTTACTACGCAATTAATTTTATAGTTTCATTTTAGCAGATACAATATAGAATAGCCACTAACTGGGAAGTTCTTTTACGCAACCAATAGTTACTAAAAATCAGATTTTAACTTTTACATCTGATAATCATTACTTTTTAACCACACTACCATCTGGATAACGGGCAAATCTTCCCATCTCCCTATCATGAACCGGCTCATCATCATGCCATGGCCAGCCTCCGAACTGTGTTCTCTGATAATCCTCATATGCCTTTCGTATTTCCTGTTCGGAGTTCATAACAAACGGTCCAAATTGAGCGACTGGTTCATTAATGGGTTCTCCTTCCAGGAGTAAAAGGTAACTGGTAGTATCTCCATTCACCACCGTAATCTGATCTTCTCCTGAAAGCTTGATGCGGGTGGAAGGATCAATATCCCTGCCATCAATGGTGATGGAACTGCTTCCCTTATAAAAATACAGGTTACGGTTTAAGGTCTTAGAACCTGCAGCGATTTGAAACTCTGCCTCAGGCTCCAGTATGACAAGCTGGATTCCTACATGATTTTCTTCTTTTGCTGCCCATGAATTTTTGGTAGGCTCCAGGCTCTTTTTGTCTTCGTATTTACCAGCAATTAAACGGATGGTTGCTGTCTTTCCCTTTTCATTGGTGTGCTTAATTACTGGGATTTCTTCTGCCCAGAGCATCTTATAATCCGGATCTGCGAATTTACTCTTTGCCGGTAAATTCAGCCAGATCTGAAATAGCTCCAGGGGATTTTCCTGATCCTGATGAATCAGCGGGAACATCTCCACATGCTGGCATCCTGCTCCGGTAGTCAGCCACTGGACGTCTCCGTTACCATAACGTCCTTCTGCTCCCTTGGAATCAAAGTGGTCAACAATTCCTTCCAGTACAACGGTAACAGTTTCAAAACCACGGTGAGGGTGAACTGGAAATCCCGGAACCTTTTCTCCATGATACATACTAAATCCGTCTTTTCCAGAAAAATCATTGCCCATATTTCTTCCTGCTAACGAAACCGCAGGTCCCTGCACTTCATTCCCTGCCGGGAACTGATCCTTGTGATGCATACATGCCAGAAACGGACTATCCATTCCCCATTGAAATCCTATTTTTTCAATTGCCTTTATTTTTTTGCTCATTTGATTCACTCCTTGTGTTTATTTTTTTTAACAGATGCACTAACATTTCCTTTTCCTCTTCATTCAGTCCGGTAAAACTCTCTGCTAAATCTTCCACATGCCTGGGGAAGATCTCTTCAATTTTTTCTCTCCCCTTTTGCGTGATTGCAATAATACAGGACCTTTTATCATTTGGATTGGGATGTCTTTCTATCATGGCATCTTTTTCCAGATTGTTAATTACCACCGTCATATTTCCGGAGGTAGAAAGTATACTGTCGATAATCTCGTTAATTGTTAAATCGCCTTTGTGGTACAATGCCTCAAGCACTGCAAACTGCGCTGATGTGAGACCTCCCTGGCTAAAAATAGCACCCGCTCTTCTGTGAAGTGCCTGGGTTGTTCTGCTAAGTCCAATGAATGCTTTTAAATTGGTATCGTTTTCTTTTCCATAAGATATAGTGTTCTTTTTCATGATTAAAATATATCACTAATTAGTGATAATGTCAAGGTGTTTCAGGAAACTCCATTGTTAAGTTTTGTGATATTTTTTTAATTATGTTATAATATGTACTATTATTATAAGCAGTTATTTAATGGACAACAGTAAATTTTCTAAGGAGGTACAATGGAAAAAATTGATGAAGTGTTTGAATTTTATAATAATGGTGCTGAAAAAGGTAGATTAGAAAGAGGACTTGGAAAAGTTGAATTTTATAGAACAAAAGAAATATTGAAAAAATATATTACTACTTCTAAAAATATAATTTATGATATTGGAGGAGGTATTGGGATTTATTCTTCTTGGCTTTCAGGGATGAATCATGAAGTACATCTTTTAGAACTAGCACCATGGGCAGTTGAATATGCAATTAAAAATCAAAAAGAAAATAATACTTTTATTGCAGAAGTTTGTGACGCAAGAAATATTAATAGGGATGATGAAAGTGCAGATATCGTTTTGCTTATGGGACCGTTATATCATTTACAGAATAAAGATGACCGATTACGAGTTCTAAATCAAGCAAAAAGAATTTTAAAGAAAAATGGTTTGCTATTTTCAGTTGGAATATCAAAGTTTAGTTCTACAACATGGGCATTGTCGACCTATGGGAAGGATAATAACTATTTAGATGATGATATTTTTAATAATATGATTGATAATGAAATTTCTTCAGGAATTCATATTAGACCAAAAGAATATTCACATTTTATTGCGCAAGCATACTTTCATACTCCGTTAGAATTACAGAGAGAAATTGAATCAGTAGGTTTTGAAACAATTCAAAAACATGCAATAGAAGGAGTTATTTGGTTTACACCTTGTTTAGATGAAAAATGGGAAGATAAGAAAAGCAGAGAACGATTGTTAAATGTTGTAAGGCATACAGAAAATGAAGACGAAATTATGGGAATGAGTCCACATTTTATGGTTGTGTCAAAAAAATAGCAGTATCTTTTATTGTTCAATCCAATTTATTGATTTTTCCATACGCTCTCCTAAATCGCGTCAATTTCTTTCCATGCCTCTTCAATCGTATACACGGAACCACGCTCCATACTTTCAATTCCTTTTTCCAGTTCTGACCTTAATGACTGTATTGCTTCAGCCCCTGTGTAATTTATTTTTTCAGATACTTGTACCAGATTAGATTTTGCCATTACTTTGCCTCCTCTCACGTTTTATTTTAATCTTATTATACTTTGAGCCGATATTAAATACAAGACTTGTATTATATGTTTTATCAGGGAATATCTTTATTGTAATATAGGCTGACTCGAAAAAAAGATGTTAAAAATTTAGCTTAAGTTATGAGTATATTTATTGAGGGCATAGGCAAAGGCCTATCTGCTGCTATGCATCAAATGATATAGAAAGGATTATAAAATCAAAGAAACGGGGCAGGGGGAAGAAAAGTTTTTATCTACGCCACGCAATTTGAATGCGACGGGGAGTAAATAAAGATCCGTTGCTGAAAATACCCCGATTCGTATTTGAGATGATATAAAAATCTAAGAAATGAGGCATAGGGGTGAAAATGAACTATTAATGCCTCATTAGATGACGTTTTCGTTTGACTTTCCTATCCCCCAAGAGTATATTTTAATTTTGTACGGTACTGACCGAAAACTCTACCGCAAATCTACTAAATCAGGTGAACCGACATGAATTCAAACTTTTTAAAGCAAAGCACCGAGCAGCGGCGGGATCTCATTCTCAACGGCTCCGTCTTTGGAACCATTTTATTTCTTTCCATTCCCACCCTGATGATGGGTCTTATCCAATCCGCAATACCAGTTATCGATGGCTTGTTTCTTAACAATCTGGTAGGAACCAATGCGGCAAGTGCCGTCACCTACTGCACCCCGATTGTAAACATGGTCTCTGCCCTGGCGCAGGGAGTGAGCGTGGCTGGAATGGCCATTATCGGCCAGTCCAATGGAAATGGAGATTTTAAAAACAGCCGGAAGATTTCCACTCAGATCATCGTATTTACTTTTTTACTGGGCTTTTTCCTTGCACCAATTTTGGTTGCCTTAGCATTTCCCATATCCGCCCATGTAAATAAAGAAATTTCCCGCAATGTATTTCTTTATCTTGCATTGAACGCCTGTGTGACACCGTTTTCCTTTATGGAATCAATCTATAACTCCATCAAAAATGCTAACGGCAAGCCGGAGGATACATTTGTCCGGATGGTGATCATGCTGATCTTAAAAATTATTTTCAATGCCCTCTTTATTGCAGTTTTCCGCTGGGGTCTTGTAGGCTCTGTCATGGCTTCCCTGGCATCCAACTTTTTAATTACGGGATGGATGTATTTTGAATTGTTTATCAAAAAAACTGGAGAACGCTTTATCCTGACAGGCTTCCGGTTTGACTGGTCCATCATTCATACCTTACTGCGAATCGGCTTTCCTGCCATGCTTTCCAGTCTGATGCTCAACCTGGGCTTCTTCCTGATTAACAATGAAGTGGAAAAATACGGGGCGGTTGTATTAAACGGGCAGGGAATTGCTAATAACATAACCTCCATATGTTTCATACTGCCCTCCTCTTTCGGTTCTGCAGTCACTACCATGGTCAGCATGAATATCGGAGCCAAACAACCGGAGAAGGCAAAAAAAGCCTGTTTCGATGGTTGCATCATAAGTGCCATTACTGCTGCACTTTTAATCGCTCTGGTGGTTCCATTGTCATCAAAGCTTACGGTACTGTTTACCAGAGATGCTTCTGTTCTGGCTGTAGCTAACCAGGCACTTCATATTTATACCTACTCTGTAATTGGCTTTGGTATCTGTATGGTTCAGCAGGGCGCTTTTATCGGCCTGGGAAAAACCCGGATCACGCTCTTTATCAGCCTGCTGCGGGTATGGCTTCTGCGTTACATATTTATATTGGCGACCGAACATGTTCTGGGCTTTTATTCGGTATTCTGGGGGAACCTGTTTTCCAATTATATGGCTGCACTTATTACCACAATCCTCATATTAAGGGTGAAATGGGTATCCGATATAAACTACTGAGAATTAAATAAATAGGTAAAAGGCGCTTTGCAGTATTTATAAAATACCGCAAAGCGCCTTATTAATCCCATTATTTAATGATTTAGCATAAACAATAGCTCATCTATTATGCAACCATATAACAAAATAATAATACTCATAACACTAATGGTTACCCTGTAAGAGAATATTTTAAATCTCTTTTTCCACTCCAACCAGTCTTTTTCATTTTCCCGGTCTTTTCTCAAAATTGACACTGCCCCCATTATGAGTCCTATGCTTCCGGCAGCAAACAAAATTGCCTTCATGCTTTCCAGAGCAGCCATCAGATTTCCTTTTGAGATTACAAAACTGCTTACACCAACAACCACCACTAAAATTCCGCTAATAATACTGCTGTACTTCAGGCATTTATAAAAATCCGATCCCACTGTCTTTAAATGTTCCATCATATTCAACCTATTTATTATATAAGTGACAGGCGACAAAATGTCCCGGTTCTACTTCTGTTAAATTAGGTGCATCACATTTACACTGATCTATCGCTTTCCGGCATCTGCCCTGAAATTTACAGCCTGGCGGTGTGTTAATGGGACTTGGCACATCGCCTTCTAACATAATTCTCTGTCTGGAATCCTCAATTTTAGGATCAGCAATGGGAATCGCCGACATTAATGCTTCTGTATAAGGATGGAACGGATGACGGTAAAGTACTTCTGAATCTGCCAGCTCCACAATGGAGCCCAGATACATCACGGCAATACGGTCTGAAATATGCTTTACCATAGCCAGATCATGGGCAATAAACAGATAGGTAAGCTTCATCTCTTTCTGAAATTGAATCAGCATATTGGCAATTTGTGCCTGAATGGATACATCTAGTGCTGAGATAGGCTCGTCACACATAATAAACTTAGGCTCAACAGCAAGTGCTCTTGCAATTCCGATCCTTTGCCTCTGTCCGCCTGAAAATTCATGAATAAAGCGGTTGGCATGTTCCTTATTCAAACCGACTAATTCTAACAGATGAGCAATCTTCTCCTCTTTTTCCTGCTTTGTTTTAGCCAGTTCATGGATTTCAATCCCTTCCCCAATGATTTCCGCAACGGTCATTCTTGGATCTAAAGACGCATAGGGGTCCTGAAAAATGATCTGGACATCTTTGTTAAATGCCTTTTTATCTTTGCCTTTTAATTTATGTACATTTTGTCCCTTATAGTATACTTCTCCATCCGTTGCGCGGTACATTCCAACAACCGTACGGCCACAGGTTGTCTTTCCACAGCCAGATTCCCCTACAAGGCCTAAGGTTTCACCTTCTTTTATGGTGAAAGAAACATCATCTACCGCCTTTAAAAGATCATGCTTTCCCACATTAAAATATTTCTTTAAATGTTTTACTTCTAAAATATCATGACTACTCATTTTATTCACCCTCAACTGCTGCAACACCATTATCGTTATCAGTTATGATCTTTCTGTCATCGTAGAACATTTTTTTAACAGACTCTGGTACTTCCTGATCATGCAGCCAGCAACGTGTATAATGACCAGCTTCAAAATCAGTTGTCCCAGGCATCTCTTCCAGGCAGACATTCATACAGTAATTGCAGCGCTTTGCAAATGCACAACCCTTTGGCGG
The DNA here is from genome assembly GCA_015057775.1 of Paenibacillaceae bacterium. Lineage (GTDB taxonomy): Bacteria > Bacillota > Clostridia > Lachnospirales > Lachnospiraceae > Lacrimispora. Next base: position 11,723 of record SVDT01000120.1, read on the forward strand.
AGAAATAAGATCTGGAGGCGTCCCTTTAATTGTCTGCAACAGCTGTTTATTTGCCCACTCTAATTTTGGCACACTGCCAAGAAGCGCTAAGGTGTATGGATGCTGTGGATTATAGAAAATCTCATCTCTTGACCCGCTTTCAATCACCTGTCCCGCGTACATAACGGCAACTTTATTGGCAGAACCTGCCACAACTCCGAAATCATGGGTAATTAGAATCACTGCCGTATTTCGTTTCTCTTTCAGACTTTTAATAAGCTCCATAATCTGTGCCTGAATCGTCACATCAAGAGCTGTGGTAGGCTCATCTGCAATCAAAATCTTAGGATTACAGGCAATCGCAATGGCAATCATGGCCCTTTGCCGCATACCGCCGGAAAATTCGAATGGATACTGGTCAATTCTCTTTTCAGGATTGGGAATCCCAACTGCTTCTAATAACTGAATTGCTTCCTGTCTGGCTTCTTTTTTACTTATCTTTTTATGCTGTACTATATTTTCAATAATCTGTTTTCCGATTTTCATGGTTGGATTTAATGAAACTAAGGCATCTTGAAAAATCATGGAGCATTCACCGCCGCGGAAGGCTCTTTGCTCCTTTTTATTCATTTCTAATATGTTATTTCCTT
>SVDT01000121.1 GCA_015057775.1 Paenibacillaceae bacterium
GACAGTCAGAACACACTTGCCAGAACAGAGGCGCTTTATACAACAGGAGCGGTATCCCATCAGTCTCTGGAACAGGCTCAGAACGGGGCGAATAATGCCAGACTGGCATACGAAGCAGCAAAAAACCAGTATGACCTGCAGTTAAAGTACACGACAGTGACAGCACCCATAAGCGGTGTAGTGGAATCCCGTACAGTTGAACCACATGATCATATTACTGTCAGTTCAGAAATCTGCAAAATTTCAGGTACAAACCAGATACAGATCACCTTTGGCATTACGGAAAAAACGTTGCAGAATATGGCAGTAAATGATTCTGTATCAGTGGAAAAAAACGGAGTTCAATATGATGGTGCTGTAACTGAAATCAGTTCCGTTGTTAATTCCCAGACCGGTCTTTACGATGTAAAGGCGGTTCTTGCAGATTCAAAAGGTCTGACAACGGGAACCAGGGTCAAGATTACTGCAGTTATGAGCAGGGCAGCAGGTGTTATGACAATTCCAGTAGATGCAGTAAGCTACGATGCCAGTGTCCCCTTTGTTTACTGCTATGAAAATGGCATAGCCAAAAAAACAGAGATATCTGCTGGGATATATGACAAAGATAAAATGGAGATAAAGTCAGGAATTACATATGACAGCGTCGTAATAACCAGCTGGAGCAATGAACTGATAGATGGAGCAGAGGTTCTGCTGGAAGAGAGTAATCCATCACAGGAAACAGAGACACCTGCCGTTGCAGATACAAAGGCAGGTGAATAAGATGGTTAATTTAACAAAATTTGCAGTAAGAAGGCCTGTGACCATCATTCTATGTCTGATTACAATCGCATATTTTGGAGTTCAGTCTCTGTTAGGGACAAAAGTAGAACTTACTCCTGAAATGGATCTTCCCATGCTGGTTATTGGTACTGTCTATGCGGGAGCCAGTCCGGAGGACATCAATGACTTAATTACCACCAAGCAGGAAGATGCCATATCATCTCTTGACAGCGTGGACACAATTAATTCTTACTCAAAAGATAACGTATCCATTGTACTGGTACAATATAAATATGGAACAAATTTAGATACAGCCTATATCAACCTGAAAAAAGCAATTGATGGAATCCGCAATGATATGCCAGATGATATTGAAGAGCCCAGAATACTGGAACTGAATCTGACATCAGGAGCTGCCGTAACACTTGCAGTTAGTGGAAACGTTGGTCAGAACCTGTATACATATGTGGATAATAAAATTGTTCCGGAATTTGAAAAGCTCAGTTCTGTCAGTGAGGTATCTGTTTCCGGCGGACAAAAGAGTTATGTGAGTGTTCAGCTTGATCCGGAAAAAATGAAACAATATCATTTAACCATGCCGGCAGTTGCCCAGATTGTTGGCGCAGCAGATTTTACAATCCCAGCTGGAGATATTGATGTGGGAAGGCAAAAACTGAATGTCAGTGTTGGAAATGATTACAATAATACTGACAGCCTGAAAAATATTGCAATACCGCTGGCCAATGGAGATACCATCCATCTATCAGATATTGCTGATGTATATGATGCCCTGAAAGATGAGGATTCCATAGGGCGATACAACGGAGAAAATATTATTTCACTGGATATAAAGAAGCAGTCGGACTCTACTGCAATAGAAGTTTCAAAGCAGGTATCCCAACAGGTAGCCAGTATACTGGCAGATAATCCCGGTATTAATATTACAGTTGTCAATGATTCCAGCAATGTTATTAAGGAATCCATTTCAAATGTAGTGCAGACCATGGTAATGGCAATTATTCTCTCCATGATCATCTTGTGGCTGTTTTATGGAGACTTACGTGCATCTGTTATTGTAGGAACTTCAATACCAATCTCTGTGGTACTGTCTCTGATCTGCATGAGTGCCATGGGCTTTTCCTTAAACGTTATTTCACTGACCTCACTGGTACTTGGAGTCGGTATGATGGTTGATAACTCCATCAATGTTCTGGATGGCTGTTTCCGGGCAAAAGAAACAAGAAATTACTATGATGCCGCAATAGAGGGAAGCCGGATTATGATTGGATCCATTACAGGTGGCACCATAACTACCTGTGTTGTATTTTTTCCTCTTGTTTTTTTAAACGGTATGTCAGGGCAGCTATTTATACAGCTGGGTTATACTATTGTATTTTGTATGGTCGCATCTTTATTTTCTGCTGTAACCATTGTTCCTTTAAGCTTTGTACAATGGCATCCGGTAGAGAAAGAAAAGGCACCGGTAAACGGACTCATCAAGTCATTGCAGAATTGGTATAGAAAGAATATCCCTTATCTTTTAAAAAAGACAAAAGTGGTATTTACTGTCAGTATATTGCTTCTGGCAGCTGCTTTTGCAATGGCATCAAAACTTAGAGTCGATTTGATGACAACTGTGGATGAAGGAATTATCAGTATGTCAATTAAGATGAGGCCGGGATTGTCAATTGGTGCATTAAATCAGTCATTGGCAGGTATGGAAGAGTTTGTTACAAATGATGAAAATGTGGATCATTATCTTGTGACTTATGGCGCCGGAGGACTTAGTATAGATTCTTCCAGTACAATAAATTTAAATGCCTATTTAAAAGATGACAGAAAACAAACGACTGATCAGGTAATTAATAAGTGGAGAGGTCAGCTGGCCGATTTTAAAGACTGTTCCGTAACATTAAAAGAAGGAAGCAGCACCATGTCCAGCACCATGATGTCGGGAGATCAAATTGAGGTTGATCTTCAAAGTACCAATTATGAAACTCTGAAAAAAGCAAGTGCCCAATTAGTTACAGAACTGCAAAAAAGAGAAGATGTCATGCAGGTTCATTCCAGTGTAGAGAATGCAGCTCCTGTTGTGAAGGTGCGGATTGACCCGGTAAAAGCTCAGGCAGAAGGACTCACTCCTGCTGTCATAGGTTCCAATGTCTATACTGCATTAAGTGGTGTTAAGGCATCAACCATTCGTGTTGATGGAGAAGATATTGATGTAAAAGCTGAGTATGCAAAAGATAAATATGATGCAATAGAAGAACTGCAGGGAATGATGATTACAACGGCTTCCGGAACAACGCTTCCATTAAGCGATCTGGCTGATATCTATTATAAAGACAGTCCGCAGCAGATTGAACGTAAAAATAAGCAGTATAAAGTGGCAATCACCATGCAGCCTCAGTCTGAATATTTAAAAACGGCTAAAGATGATGTAAAAAAATTTGTTAAAAACTATAAACTGCCTGCTGGTGTGAAACCTATGACAAATGATATGGATAAGATTATGAATGAAGAACTTGGTGCATTGGGAGGAGCTTTGTTTACCGGTGTTTTCCTGGTATTTATTGTTATGGCGATCCAGTTTGAGTCACCCAAATATTCCGCAATGGTAATGACTTCCATACCATTTAGTCTGATTGGTTCCTTTGGCCTTTTATTTGCAGCTGATGCACCAATTGACATGGTATCCATGCTTGGATTTTTAATGTTAGTCGGTACGGTTGTAAATAATGGAATTCTTTATGTGGAGACAGTCAACCAGATGTTAGGAGAGATGCCGCTGGACAAAGCACTGGTGGAAGCAGGCGCGATCCGTATGAGACCAATCTTTATGACTACCTTAACGACAGTGATATCCATGGTTCCCAACGCTCTTGCATATGGTAAATCAGGTAAAATGATGCAGGGACTGGCTTTGGTAAATGTAGGTGGATTACTTGCTTCCACAGCTTTAACACTACTTTTGCTTCCCACATTTTATCGTGTTGTCTACAAATGGGGGCGTAAGAAAATCGGTGGTGAAGGCGAAATGATCTGTGATTGATTCTAATTTATGAACCACTAAGAAAGGAGGGAAAACAAATTTGTTTTCCCTCCTTAAATCAGGTTCTTAACCTTTTAGTGCTTTCTCGTAATTATTTGATACTTCCTTCCAGTTTACCACATCGAAGAAAGCTTTGATATAATCAGCCCTTAGATTCTTATACTTAAGATAATAAGCGTGTTCCCAGACATCAATTCCAAGAATTGGTACCTTACCGCCTCCTTCCATCAACGGATTATCCTGGTTGGGACTTGATGAGAGATGCAGCTTACCAGCCTTGTCAGCTGAGAGCCAACCCCAGCCAGATCCAAACTGTCCGGCTGCCAGAGCGCTTAACTGAACCTTAAACTGTGAGAAGCTTCCAAAAGCATCGTCAAGAGCCGCCTTTAGCGGACCATCTGGTTCCCCACCTCCATCAGGGCTCATTGTGGAGAAATACAGGTTATGATTATAAAAACCGCCTCCATTGTTCCTGATTGTCTTTCTAAGTGCCTCATCCGGAATCTTATCGAGAGAGGAGAGAAGGGAAACAATATCCATATTCTCCGCTCCAGCTATTTTTGCTGCATCATTTAGATTCTTTGTATAGGCTGCGTGATGCTTGGAATAGTGTGTTTCCATTGTAAGTGCATCGATGTGGGGTTCTAAAGCTTCATATTTATAAGGTAAAATAATTTGTTCAAACATAGTGGTTCTCCTTTCGGGTTCTCATTTATATTGAAATTTAATTTTTTGATTATTGGTTAGTTATTACTAACTACCTTGTAGCTTGATTATATCATATATTTCCACTATGTCAATAGATTTATCTGACATTTTGAAAATTATTTATTCAAAGACAAATAAAAATGCCGATGAACGAGTTTAATCGCTCATCGGCATCTATCACAGACGTTCCGGTGATAGGAATCGTAACCTGGTCTAATGATTGTTCTTTTTAAACCTGTCCCAAAAAGATTTCTTCTTCGGCGCCGGAGGAACTGCTTTACCACGGAGGCTTTTGATTTCGGTTATGTAGATACCGCTAATCACAACCTTTGCTTCTGTCTTAACAGGAAGCACATCGAAAACCTTTGCGTCTGCAATCAATGTCATTACTTTTGGTCCGACCTTTGCTTTTACGATCGGCAGCTTGGTACGGCGCATGTACTTTGGCGTTTGTTCATACACGATCTTTGGGAGCCCGGCATCCTTTAGCCTCATCTTTTTCTTATCGATCACAAGCATGGAAACGGTCTGTGCCGCAGCTTCCAATGCCTGCTGCTGTTCTACCTGACGCTTTTCCAGCTTTCTTCCAAGAAAGTAAAGGACTGCCAGAGCTATCACTACGATGAAAAGAATCACTAATAATACGTTTAAAAATGTGCTCACCGGGAATACCTCCAATAGTTCATATTGTAAATTGGGCCTATCTGCAATAGTATAACACATTTTTCTGGGAAATACAAGCAAAAAATGCTTGACACCTTGACAGCACTATGATATTATGGAATGTGCACTATTGTGGCTTTGTGTGCCTTATTGGGACATTTATGCCCAAAACAGAAATGAATAGAAAGAAAACAGGGGTGAAACGTCAATGGAGAAAAGCAGAATGCGTCCGGTCCCGGCCGGTAAGAGCCTGAGAATGAGTTTCTCAAGACAAAAAGAAGTGCTTGAGATGCCAAACCTGATTGAGATTCAGAAGAATTCCTATCAGTGGTTCCTTGATGAAGGATTGAAGGAAGTCTTTGAAGACATCTCTCCAATTGCAGACTTTGCTGGACACTTAAGTCTTGAGTTTGTCGATTTTACATTATGTAAGGATGACATCAAGTACACAATAGAAGAATGCAAAGAACGAGATGCAACTTACGCAGCTCCTTTAAAGGTAAAAGTAAGACTTTGCAATAAAGATAAAGATGAAATTAATGAACATGAGATCTTCATGGGCGATCTTCCGCTTATGACAGATACCGGATCCTTCGTGATTAACGGTGCCGAACGTGTTATTGTAAGCCAGCTGGTACGTTCCCCAGGTATATATTATGGTATCGAACACGATAAGGTAGGTAAGGAATTATATGCATGTACGGTAATTCCAAACCGTGGTGCATGGCTGGAGTATGAAACTGACTCCAACGACATCTTCTACGTACGTGTGGACAGAACCAGAAAGGTTCCCGTAACCGTCCTGATTCGTGCTCTTGGTTATGGTACCAATGCAGAGATTATTGATCTGTTTGGTGAGGAACCAAAATTACTGGCCAGTTTTGGTAAAGATACTTCTGATAATTACCAGGATGGCTTATTGGAGTTATATAAGAAGATCCGCCCAGGTGAGCCTTTATCTGTTGATAGTGCTGAAAGTTTGTTAAATAGTATGTTCTTCGACCCGAGACGGTACGATCTGGCCAAAGTCGGACGATATAAATTCAATAAAAAGCTTCACTTTAAAAACCGCATCACTGGTCATGTTCTGGCTGAGAATGTGGTGGATACCACAACCGGCGAAATCTTAGCAGAGGCTGGAACGACTGTAGACAAGCAGCTCGCGATTACTATTCAGAATGCAGCTGTTCCGTTCGTGTGGCTGGAAGGTGTGGAGCACAAACAGAAAGTTCTTTCCAACTTAATGGTTGACTTGTCAGCCCATGTGAAATTTGATCCAAAGGATGCCGGGATTACAGAATTAGTATTCTACCCAGCTCTTGAAAAAATCCTGTCAGAAGTTGGAAGCGACGACGAAGAAGCATTAAAGAAGGCAATTCACAGACACGTGAATGAGCTGATTCCTAAGCATATTACAAAGGAAGATATTTTAGCTTCCATCAACTATAACATGCATCTGGAAGAAGAAGTAGGTAACGCAGATGATATCGATCATCTGGGCAACAGAAGAATCCGTGCGGTAGGAGAACTGCTCCAGAATCAGTACCGGATTGGTCTGTCCAGAATGGAACGTGTTGTCCGTGAGCGTATGACCACACAGGATATGGATGGCATTACGCCACAGTCTCTGATTAATATCAAGCCGGTTACTGCGGCTGTTAAGGAATTCTTCGGCAGTTCCCAGCTGTCCCAGTTCATGGATCAGAATAACCCGCTTGCTGAGCTTACCCATAAAAGACGTTTATCTGCTTTGGGACCTGGAGGTCTTTCCAGAGACCGTGCCGGATTCGAGGTTCGAGACGTTCACTATACTCATTACGGCCGTATGTGCCCGATTGAGACACCAGAAGGTCCTAACATCGGTCTGATTAACTCCCTTGCTACCTATGCAAGAGTAAATCAGTACGGTTTCGTGGAGGCGCCTTACCGCGTGGTAGATAAAACCAATGTGAACAATCCGATTGTTACCGATGAGGTTGTTTACTTAACTGCAGATGAAGAAGATAACTTTGTTGTTGCTCAGGCGAATGAGCCTCTTGATGAGGAAGGACACTTCATCCATAAGAATATTTCCGGACGTTTCCGCGAGGAGACATCCGAGTTCCAGAGAAAGAATATTGATTTAATGGACGTTTCTCCGAAGATGGTATTCTCCGTAGCGACAGCCATGATCCCCTTCCTGGAAAACGATGATGCGAACCGTGCGCTCATGGGATCAAACATGCAGCGTCAGGCCGTTCCATTATTGACAACCGACGCTCCTGTTGTGGGAACCGGTATGGAAGCAAAAGCTGCCGTTGACTCCGGTGTGTGTGTTGTTGCAAGAAACTCCGGTGTGGTAGAACGTTCTGCCTCCAACGAAATCATTATCAAACGAGATTCCGATGGCGGAAAAGATGTTTACCGTTTAACCAAGTTTAAGAGAAGCAACCAGTCCAACTGCTACAACCAGAAGCCAATCGTATTTAAGAATAACCATGTGGCAAAGGGAGACGTTATCGCTGACGGTCCTTCTACACAAAAGGGTGAGATCGCTCTTGGTAAGAATCCGCTGATCGGATTCATGACCTGGGAAGGTTATAACTACGAGGATGCGGTTCTCTTAAGTGAGAGACTGGTACAGGAAGATGTCTATACTTCTGTTCATATTGAGGAATACGAGGCAGAAGCCCGTGATACCAAGTTAGGACCGGAAGAGATTACCCGTGATGTTCCTGGTGTCGGCGAGGATGCATTAAAGGATCTTGATGAAAGAGGTATTATCCGTATTGGTGCGGAAGTCCGTGCAGGAGATATCCTTGTTGGTAAGGTAACACCAAAGGGTGAGACCGAACTGACAGCAGAAGAGAGACTGTTACGTGCAATCTTCGGCGAGAAGGCCAGAGAAGTACGTGATACTTCCTTAAAGGTACCTCATGGTGCTTACGGTATCATCGTTGATGCTAAAGTATTTACCAGAGAAAATGGTGACGAGCTTTCACCGGGTGTGAACCAGACTGTCCGCATTTACATCGCACAGAAGAGAAAGATCTCTGTTGGTGATAAGATGGCTGGACGTCATGGTAACAAGGGTGTTGTTTCCCGTGTGCTTCCGGTAGAAGATATGCCATTCCTTCCAAACGGCCGTCCTCTTGATATTGTATTAAACCCACTGGGCGTGCCTTCCCGTATGAATATCGGTCAGGTACTTGAGATCCACTTAAGCCTTGCTGCAAGAGCACTTGGATTTAACATATCAACACCGGTATTTGACGGAGCAAACGAGATTGATATTATGGATACCCTGGACGTAGCCAACGACTATGTAAATATGGAGTGGGAAGACTTCCAGGAGAAATATAAAGATACTTTAAGACCTGATGTAATTGAATATCTGGGAGAACATTTAGAGCACAGAGGCTTGTGGAAAGGTGTTCCGCTGAGCAGAGACGGAAAAGTTCGCCTTCGTGACGGACGGACCGGAGAATACTTTGACAGTGCGGTTACCATTGGACACATGCATTATCTGAAACTGCATCATCTGGTTGATGATAAGATCCATGCCCGTTCTACCGGACCATACTCCCTGGTTACACAGCAGCCTCTGGGCGGTAAAGCTCAGTTCGGCGGCCAGCGTTTCGGAGAGATGGAGGTTTGGGCTCTGGAGGCTTATGGTGCGTCCTATACACTGCAGGAGATCATGACAGTGAAATCCGATGATGTGGTAGGTCGTGTAAAAACCTATGAAGCCATCATTAAGGGCGAGAATATTCCTGAGCCTGGAATTCCGGAATCCTTCAAGGTATTGTTAAAGGAACTTCAGTCACTGGCTCTCGATGTAAGAGTGCTGCGTGATGATAATACAGAGGTTCAGATTGCTGAGAGCACCGATTATGAGGAAACAGATTTAAGATCCATCATTGAAGGCGATAAGCATTACCGCGATGAGGAATCCTTTGGTGAATTTGGTTATCAGAAACAGGAATTCAAGGATGATGAACTGGTAAATGTTGATGAAGAAGAGGATGCGGACGGTGTCGACGATTCTTTTGAGGATTTCGATGACGTAGAATTTGACGATTCAGACGAAGAATAATAGAAGGGAGAACCGCTCATGCCTGAAAATAATGAAACTTACCACCCGATGACATTCGATGCCATAAAGATCGGTCTGGCATCTCCGGAGAAAATTCTGGATTGGTCCCACGGCGAGGTGAAAAAGCCTGAGACGATTAACTACAGAACCTTAAAGCCGGAAAAAGACGGTTTGTTCTGTGAACGGATCTTCGGACCGAGCAAGGACTGGGAATGTCATTGCGGAAAATACAAAAAGATCCGGTATAAAGGCGTTATCTGTGACCGATGCGGCGTTGAAGTAACCAAGGCCAGTGTCAGAAGAGAGCGTATGGGTCATATCCAGCTCGCTGCTCCTGTTTCCCATATCTGGTATTTCAAGGGAATACCAAGCCGTATGGGTCTGATCCTTGATATTTCACCCAGAACACTGGAGAAGGTGCTGTATTTTGCTTCTTATGTTGTTTTGGATGCAGGAAATACAGGTCTTCAGTATAAGCAGGTTTTATCAGAAAAAGAGTACAGAGAAGAAGTAGATAAGTACGGTTACGGTTCCTTCCGTGTGGGAATGGGTGCTGAAGCTATTTTAGAGCTCCTTCATTCCATAGATCTTGAAAAAGATTCTGCGGATTTAAAGAAAGGCTTAAAGGACGCAACCGGACAGAAGCGTGCAAGAATAATTAAGAGACTGGAAGTTGTGGAAGCATTCCGCAACTCCGGTAACTTACCAGAGTGGATGATCATGACAGTTGTTCCAGTCATTCCTCCGGATATCCGTCCTATGGTACAGCTGGACGGCGGCCGTTTTGCTACCTCCGACTTAAATGATTTATACAGAAGAATTATTAACCGTAACAACCGTCTGGCTCGTCTTTTAGAGCTGGGTGCACCGGATATCATTGTCCGCAATGAAAAACGTATGCTTCAGGAAGCGGTTGATGCATTAATCGACAACGGCAGACGTGGCAGACCGGTTACCGGACCTGGAAACCGTGCCTTAAAGTCCTTATCTGATATGTTAAAGGGTAAACAGGGTCGTTTCCGTCAGAACCTTTTAGGTAAACGTGTTGACTACTCCGGACGTTCCGTTATCGTAGTAGGACCAGAACTTAAGATCTATCAGTGCGGTCTTCCAAAAGAGATGGCTATTGAGTTATTCAAACCTTTTGTAATGAAAGAGCTTGTTTCCAATGGTACAGCACACAACATTAAAAATGCAAAGAAGATGGTAGAACGTCTTCAGACAGAGGTATGGGACGTCTTAGAGGACGTAATCAAAGAGCATCCGGTTATGTTAAACCGTGCGCCTACCCTTCACAGACTGGGAATCCAGGCATTCGAGCCGATTCTGGTAGAAGGTAAGGCAATTAAGCTTCATCCTCTTGTTTGTACCGCATTTAATGCCGACTTCGATGGTGACCAGATGGCGGTTCATCTGCCTCTTTCCGTAGAAGCCCAGGCAGAGTGCCGTTTCCTTCTGCTCTCTCCGAACAACTTATTAAAGCCTTCCGACGGTGGTCCTGTAGCAGTACCATCTCAGGATATGGTCCTTGGTATCTATTACCTGACACAGGAAAGACCTGGTGCCAAGGGAGAAGGAATGGTATTCAAGAGCATTAATGAAGCAATTCTTGCTTATGAGAACCAGGCAGTTACCCTTCATTCCAGAATCAAGGCAAGAGTCAGCAAGAAGATGCCAGATGGTACCGTATTAAGTGGAGTTGTAGAATCCACAGTAGGACGTTTCATATTCAATGAGATTGTTCCTCAGGATCTTGGTTTCGTAGATCGTTCCATTCCAGGCAATGAGCTTTTAATGGAAGTGGATTTCCATGTAGGCAAGAAGCAGTGTAAGCAGATCCTTGAAAAAGTTATTAACGTTCACGGAGCTGTACAGACCGCTGAAACTCTGGATGACATTAAGGCCATTGGTTACCGGTATTCAACAAAGGCAGCCATGACAGTATCCATTTCCGACATGACTGTGCCGGAGAGCAAACCGAAGCTGATCGCAGATGCCCAGGCAACGGTTGACCAGATTGCAAAGAACTTCCGCCGTGGTCTTATCACAGAGGAAGAGCGTTATAAAGAAGTAATTGACACATGGAAAACAACCGATGATCAGTTGACCCATGACCTGCTGACAGGACTTGATAAGTACAACAACATCTACATGATGGCAGATTCCGGAGCCCGTGGTTCTGATAAACAGATCAAACAGCTTGCAGGTATGCGTGGACTTATGGCAGATACAACCGGTCACACCATCGAACTTCCTATTAAGTCAAACTTCCGTGAAGGACTTGACGTATTGGAGTACTTTATCTCTGCTCATGGAGCCCGTAAAGGACTTTCCGATACAGCGCTTCGAACAGCCGACTCTGGTTATCTGACCAGACGTCTGGTAGACGTATCCCAGGATATGATTATCAGAGAGATCGACTGCTGTGAAGGCAAAGATATTCCGTTTATGGAGATCAAGGCATTCACAGACGGACAGGAAACCATTGAAGGCCTGGAAGAGCGTATCACAGGAAGATTTATCGCAGAAACCATTACAGATCCGGATACAGGAGAAGTAATTGTAAAAGCAAACCATATGTGTACTCCTAAGCGTGCGGGAGCCGTTATGAAAGTGCTCAATAAGATGGGGCGTGATTCTATCAAGATCCGCAACGTTCTTACCTGCAAATCCCATCAGGGTGTCTGTGCAAAATGTTACGGAGCCAACATGGCAACCGGACAGCCGGTTCAGGTTGGTGAGGCAGTTGGTATTATTGCAGCTCAGTCAATCGGAGAACCTGGTACACAGCTGACTATGCGTACGTTCCATACCGGCGGTGTTGCCGGTGGCGATATCACACAGGGTCTTCCCCGTGTCGAGGAGCTTTTTGAGGCACGTAAGCCGAAGGGTCTTGCTATCATTGCAGAATTCCCTGGTGTAGTTGCTATTAAAGATACAAAAAAGAAACGTGAAATTATCATTACTGAGAACGAAACAGGAAATTCAAAGACTTATCTGATTCCTTATGGTTCCA
>SVDT01000122.1 GCA_015057775.1 Paenibacillaceae bacterium
GGATTCGATCGCAGATTCTGCTTTTGACTGCTGATAAACACCGAGAACGGCATTGATGATAACTACAGAAATAATAATAAGGGTATCAATCATGCTTTCCCCTGCATAAATCGAAGTTACTCCTGAAATAACTGCTGCAACAATCAGAACAATTGTCATAAAGTTAGCAAGTTCTTTTAAAAATTTTTCGATCAGGCTGGGCTTTTTCCCTTCCTTTAGTTTGTTAAGCCCATACGTTAACCTTCTCTCTTCCACTGAAGCATCCGAAAGTCCCTGAAGCGATGTCTCCAACTGGCTTAAAACATCTGTTGATTCCATTAAGTATTCTTTTCGCATAGTTCTTCTCCCGTAAATAATATGAATGGCATGTTCTTGTTGTCGTTCCAAATCGTTCATATTTGGAACAATTTGTTTATAATTCATTATACCATATTTCACTTTTCTTTGAAAGCAATAAAATTAATTTGTGTATTTTATACAAAAACCTTTAACTCGTTTCTATGATGTGTTTCATATATGAACTAAAACAATGATTTAATTGGTTGGTGAACCTATCCCCGTATGGTATCATGTTTTTAAGATATAAGGGCGTTTATTAAAACCTGATAAAAGCAGATGGAAAAGGGAATTACATGATTAAATTATTAATAATATCAGATGATTTTACGGGCGCACTGGATACCAGTGTCCAGTTATCAGCAAGTGGTGCAACTGCGTATGTTACCTTAGATTGTAAGTTTAATACGTCAGATTTCAGCCCTGAAACTGATGTCCTGGTGGTTGATGCCGAAACCCGTCACTTAAACCAGAAAGACGCCTATGAAGCTGTGTTTTCTATAACGGAGAAGGTTGCATAAGCTGCACTACCTTATGTATATAAAAAAACGGATTCCGTTCTTCGTGGAAATATCGGAGCAGAGCTTTCTGCTGTACTAAAAGCTGGTGGACAGAAGCGGATCCATTTTATTCCCGCTTATCCCCAGATGAACCGCACAACCAGAAAGGGAATCCACTACGCTGACAACATTCCTATTGATAAAAGCATTTTTGGAAAAGATCCCTTTGAACCTGTCTTATATTCTGACATTACACAGATTATCCGGTCCCAGACAGATATCACTTCTTTCATTATAGAAGATCCCCGACAGGACTGGAGCCAGTATGAAGGAATCCTGATTCATGATTCACAGTCAGCAGACGATCTGGAGCTGATCGCTCAGAAGCTGAAAGAGAAAGGGGAAATACATCTGCTGGCTGGCTGTGCAGGCTTCGCGTCGCTGCTCCCCACCCTGACAGGGCTTTGCGGGAGCAAACCTCAAATACCGGAAATATCTCCTCATTTGCTCATCGCATGCGGCAGCATTCATCCGGTGTCTCTGGCCCAATGCAGCTATGCTACAAGAATGGGAGCTCCTCATTACCATCTGACTCCGGAAGAAAAACTGAGTCCTTCCTGGGCAAATGGAGATTCGGCGTGCAGCCTGGTGTCTCATGTGCTTCAATCCTGTGAGGAATCACCTGTGGTTATTTTAAATGCCAACGGACCGGACGAGCCTGAGAAGACCTACGCATATGCAAAAGAAAAAGGGATTGAACTTTCACAGATCAGAGAAAATGTGGTCGCTGTAATGGCACAGCTGATCGAAGGTTTGATTGATCGTGGAGTAAACGCTACTGTTTTTCTCATGGGTGGAGATCTTCTATACCAGTTTGTAAAACAGACTGGCATAAACGTTATTTCACCTGTCTGTGAGGTTGAACAGGGTGTTGTACTCTCAGAAGTCCTCTACAAGGGAAAAAGAATTAATATCATATCAAAGTCAGGTGGTTTCGGCAGGGAATCTCTCTTTATGGATCTGTCAGACCGGTTTCAAATTTAAATCAGTGTATCCGGCAATGAAATATTGCCTTAAAAAATACAAATCAGGAGGATAAAACATGCAATACGCGAAATTACCTGGCCTGACCTGGGACGGCACTATTTACCAAAATGATGATATGGGAATTCTGGAAGCACTCCTTCCTACCGGTGGATATCCCACCGCCCATGCTCCGGCAATGCTTGAACTGCCTGACGGCGATCTGCTGTGCTGCTGGTTTGCAGGCACCTACGAAGGCAGCGCTGATATCCATATTATCTGCTCACTTCTTCCTAAAGACGGAGCAGCATGGCTTCCGCCTGTGGATATCTCCGGTGACCCTGACCGCAGTGAGCAGAACCCCTCTTTATTCTACGGTCCTGATCATGCTGTATGGGCGATGTACACCGCCCAGATGGATCGCCAGGAAGGCAAAGACAACATGCAGTATACAGCCGTAGTGCGCTGCCAGAAGAGTACGGATGGGGGCAGAACATGGGGACCCTTTGAAACAGTGTTTCCCGAAGAAGGAACCTTTTGCCGCCAGCCGATTCAGATCCTTTCATCTGGACGGTGGATTTTCGCCAACTGGCTGTGCACAGATTCGAAAGACGGGCTTTCCGGAGATCCCACCGCTTTGCGCATCTCTGATGACGAAGGAAAGACGTGGCGCATGGTGATGATACCTAAAAGCAACGGTCATGTTCATGCCAATGTCATAGAGCTGGAAAACGGACATCTGATTGCTTTTATGCGTAACCGTGAAGCTTACCGCATTCACCGCAGTGAGTCCTTTGACTGGGGCGAGACCTGGAGCGAGCCGGCTCCCACTCCTCTTCCAAACAACAACTCCAGTATCAGTGCAGTGAAACTGCAAAGCGGACGCATTGCCATTGCCTACAACCCCACCTGCACACCCGATCCCCAGCCTGGTAAGGCTGCATGGCCTGGTCTTCGCTGCCCGGTTGCGGTTGCACTCACTGAGGATGGGGGGCTGACTTTCCCCATCATCCGCTATATGGAACGGGGTGAAGGCTACATGGGTGAGGAAAATAAAACCAATAACCGGCAGTACGAATATCCCTATCTGATGCAGTCAGCTGATGGGGCGCTCCATCTGTCCTATGCCTCCCACACCCGTGCCGGAGTGAAATACCTTCGATTCACCGAGCAGGATGTTCTGGGACAAAAGAGAGAGCGGGTTGGTCTCTATAACCCAACTGCTGCCCAGAGCCATTAATACCACAGAGAGGATTTAAAAATGCTGAAAACCTATAACATTAAAATGCCCCACGCCGTATATGGCGGAGAAAACGCCATGGAATGCATCACCACCATCTTAAAGAACCAAAAGGTGAATCGGGTTGCCATGTTTACAGATAAAGGGATCGAGGAATCTGGCCTGTTTTCCCTGCCTGAGGAAGCAGTAAAAGCTGCAGGAGCCCATTACTTTGTCCTTGATGAACTCCCTCCTGAACCGACTTATACCGCAGTTCAAAAGCTGGTAGACCAGTTTAAAGCCAGCAAAGCGGATATGATCGTAGCATGCGGCGGTGGCAGCGTCATGGACGCAGCCAAGCTGGCAAGTATCCTTGTCACCGACGAGTACGGTGTGAAGGAACTGTTAGACGATCCGGGCCGCGCACAAAAGTGCGTTCCCATTATTCTGATTCCCACCACTGCAGGTACTGGAGCAGAGGTTACCCCCAATGCCATCGTTGCCGTTCCGGAAAAGGAATTAAAGGTGGGGATCGTCAATGAGAACATGATCGCTGACTATGTGATACTGGATGCCAGAATGATCAAGAACGTGCCCCGCAAGATTGCAGCAGCTACGGGTGTAGATGCTCTGGCCCACTGCATTGAGTGCTTTACCAGCAATAAAGCAAATCCATTCAGCGATTTGTACGCACTTGAGGGTCTGGATCTGATTCTTAATAACATCATACATGCATGTGACAATTCCGAGGCAATGGAAGCAAAAAACAGGATGCAGATTGCCGCCTATTACGGCGGACTGGCTATTACTGCCTCCGGGACGACTGCCGTACACGCATTAAGCTATCCCCTTGGAGGTAAGTACCACATCCCACACGGCGTTTCCAACGCAATGTTACTGGCTCCCGTCATGGAATTCAATGAACCGGTATGCCGTGAGAAATTTGCTGCAGTTTATGACCGGTGTGTTCACACCCAGAAAAACTGCCAGACAGCGGAAGAAAAAAGTGCTTATGTGCTTGCGTGGATGGAGAAAATCGTAAATGACTTAGAAATTCCCACCAGCTTAAAAGAGTTTGGAGTACCCGCCGAAGACTTAGACGGACTGGTAGAAGCCGGTATGCAGGTAACACGCCTTCTGGTAAACAATATGCGGGAAGTTACACCTGCTGATGCCAGGTCACTGTATGAAAAAATTATTTAATCAGAGGAGAGTATTAAAATGAAGAATGTCGAATTAAAAGGTATTATCCCACCAATTCTAACCCCTATGAATGCCGATGAATCCCTTAATCTGGAGGAGCTGCGTAACCAGATTGAACGAATGCTGGAGGGCGGTGTACACGGTATATTCCCATTTGGAACCAACGGAGAAGGTTATATCCTAAATGAAAAAGAAAAAATTGAAGTGCTTGAGGCTGCCATCGATCAGGTAAAACATCGTGTTCCGGTATATGCAGGTACAGGCTGTATTTCCACATCTGATACCATTCGTGTCAGCCGGAAAGCTCAGGAACTTGGGGCTGATGTGCTGTCCATTATCACGCCCAGCTTTGCTCTTGCTTCCCAAAAAGAGCTCTACGATCATTACGTGGAAATTGCAAAACATGTAGACATCCCAATTGTACTGTACAACATCCCGGCACGTACAGGCAATAAATTGCTTCCTGAGACCGTTGCAAAGCTGGCGAAAGATGTAGACCTTATTATGGGTGCCAAAGATTCCAGCGGTGACTGGGATAACTTACTTGCCTATATTAACCTTACAAAAGACTTAGATAAAGATTTCCGTGTGTTATCCGGTAATGATTCCCTTATCCTTCCCTGCCTTGAAGCAGGCGGTGCCGGCGGTATTGCCGGATGTGCCAACGTATATCCACATGTTCTTGCATCTATTTATGAGCTGTTTCAGGCCGGTAAACCGGATGAGGCCAAGGCTGCTCAGGACTCCATTGCCTCATTCCGTGCTGTATTCAAATATGGCAACCCTAATACGGTTGTTAAGAAGGCTGTTTCTCTGCTTGGCTATCCGGTAGGCGACTGCCGCCGTCCTTTTAACTATCTATGCGAGGAAGGAATTGACGCACTAAAACAGGTTTTAAAGGAAAATGCCGACAGAGGGATGTGCTGATATGAATAATCAAACGAGACCTATTATTGGAATTTCCATGGGTGATCCCTTTGGAAATGGCCCGGAGATTACGGTTCGGGCATTGGCAGATGAAAAACTCTATGAGCGCTGTAAACCTTTGATAGTAGGGGATGAAACTTCCATAAGTTACGCTTTGAAGGTGGCTGAAAAAGTTCATGGCATTCACCTGGAACTGAATGTTATCTCTTCTCCCGCTGAAGGCAGATACACCTATGGCACCATTGATCTGATGGATTTGAAACTGATACCTGCAGATGCTATTCCGGATACCTCCGGACTGAATGAACCAAAACCATTTGGCGTAGGTGCCTGTGCACTGGGTGGCGAGGCAGCCTTCCAGTATGTAGTAAAAGTGATTCAGCTGGCTATGGAGCGCCAGATTGACGCTACCGTTACCAACGCCCTTAGTAAAGAAGCCATAAACATGGCAGGTCATCATTATTCCGGTCATACCGAGATTTATGCTGATTATACGAATACACCAAAGTACACCATGATGCTGGCTCACGGGGACCTGCGGGTAGTCCATGTTTCCACTCATGTATCGTTGCGGGAAGCTTGTGATCGTGTTAAAAAAGACCGTGTTCTGGATTGCATTCGAATTGCCAACGAGGGCTGCAAAGCCCTGGGAATAAAAGAACCCAAAATCGGAGTAGCAGGGTTAAATCCCCACTGTGGTGAGAACGGCATGTTTGGCTGGGAGGAAGTCGAAGAAATCCAGCCTGCCATTGATGCAGCCATGGCTGAGGGAATTGTTATTCCGGAAAAGAAGCCCACCCCTCCCGATACCATATTTTCTAAAGCACTGGGCGGCTGGTACGATATTGTTGTCGCCATGTACCATGATCAGGGTCATATTCCCCTAAAGGTAAAAGGGTTTGTTTATAACCGTGAAGAAAAACACTGGGAAGCGGTTGAAGGTGTTAACGTGACTCTCGGACTGCCTATTATTCGTGCCAGTGTAGACCATGGAACCGGCATCGATCTTGCTGGCAGCGGCCGCTCCAGTGAGCTGAGTCTGGTCAATGCAATTGATTACGCCATCCTTATGGTTCATGCCAGAAAAGAATCCTGAAATTGATAAATTGCACCCTACTGCCAATTAATATAGCTTTATATAAGAGAGGAGTCCAAACAAATGACTATCCCAATGATTATTGCTCTTGCTATCACAATTCTCATGATTATTTTGATCATGACAGACAAACTTCCATTCGGTGCACCTCCAATACTTGCCTGTCTTCTAATGGTTCTTTTTGGCATAACCGATATCAAGACTGCTTTTGGCGGTTTCTCTAACGCTACCATTATTATGCTTGCCTCTTTCATGGCAATCGTGGCCGCTCTTCAAAAGACAAGCCTGATTGGTGCTTTCAGAAAAACAATTATGAATATGGCTAACAAAGGCGGATACAAGGCATATATCATGTTGTTTATTATCGTCATGCTGGCCAGCAGTATCTTTGGAACAGGTTCCACTGCATTCTATGTTCTTACTTTAGGTATTTTATCTACAATACAGTACTCAGACAAATTACCTCGTGGCAAGGTGATCGCTGCTGCTGGTTTCGCAGCTAACCACCCACTGATCCCGGTTAATGTTACATTACAATATGGCATTGTGATTGCTGTATTAGCGGCTGCCAAATCCGGTATTACCAGTGTTTCCTTAGCAAAATTCTCTATTGTAAATCTGATTCTTTCCCTGGCTTATGTGGCATGGGCTCTAATTGGTTATAAAGTTCTGCCCAGTAAAAATGTGGAAGATACAGAAACCGGCACAGATAAATCTAAGGATATTGTTTACGATTTACCAAAATGGAAAGAAAATGCAACCTATGCAGCCTTTATCGCAGCTGTTATCGGTATGATTCTTCAAAGTAAAGTAGGCGATGCCGGATATATGATTCCTGGTTTATCCGCAGGTCTGGTTTTAGTAATCGGTGTTCTGAATTTTGATGAAATTCGTAATAACATTGGAGCTCCAATTATTTTAATGTCAGCTGGTGTTATTGGTGTTGCTGATGCTCTTGGCGGTACCGGATTAACTGCTTTAGTTGGTGAAACGGTAGCTAATATGCTTGGAACAAATATCAATCCGTTCGTTCTTATTTTTGTATTCTGTATGTTAACAAGTGTACTTGCAACCCTTACAGGATCCACAATCGGTACTGTATATGTATTTGCGCCTATGGCGATTGCTACCTGTATGAGTCTTGGACTGAATCCGACAGCTGCCGCTGCTGCAATTGTAATTTCAGGCTGGAATGGCCATTTCTTACCAATTGACGGTATGCCAGCTATGGTAATGGGAATTGGTAAATATAAACTGACAGAGTTTTGGAAATACACGATTCCAATGTACTTTATCCGACTGCTTGCTTTAACTGCCGGAGCTTTGCTATTGTTCCCAATGTAAAATGCTAATCTACTTAAATGAGAAAGAGGTACAGTTATGAATAATAAATATGAACTGGAGCATATTGGCATAAACACTCCAAATGCGGAAGAAGCAGAAAAACTGGCGCAGCTGCTGAGTATGATGTTTAACCTGGAGCCTCGCCACGGGCAAAAGTCTGAGTTTGGAGGTCCTTATTTTGAATGCATGAAAGCTCCTTTCCTGGGTTCAAACGGTCACATTGCCATGCGTACACCGGATTTAACCTCCGCCGTTCAGGAACTGAAAGAGAAAGGTTTTTCCTTTAATATGGAGACAGCCGCATATTTTGAAGATGGAACACTGAAAAATGTCTATTTAGACGGTGAGTTTGGAGGCTTTGCCATTCATATTATGCAAAAATAACGGTTAAAAACCGCTGATCCATTGGCGAATAAAACATCGCATCTGGATCAGCGGTTTTTTATGAATCAGAGAAGCTCATGAATGTCTTTTGTCTCATGATCCTCATATTTGACTACATTGCCTTCCCAGGTTCTGAATTTTACATAACCCGGACCTCTGGAAATAATATAATTGGGGAATATGGGAGTTTTGCCCTGCCCCTTGGGCGCATTGACAATAAATGTGGGAATTGCCAAACCGGAGGTGTATCCTCTTAAATATTCCATAATCTCAATGCCATCCTCAATGGATGTGTTGAAATGGGTGGTTCCCTGAACGTGTTTTGCATGAAAAATATAATAAGGCCGCACCCTACATTTTAACAGTTCATGATTGAGCACACGCATTACAAATTTGTCGTTGTTAATACCATTTAACAAAACTGCCTGATTTCCCAGTACAATTCCTGCATCTGCAAGCCGCTCACAGGCTGCTTTTGATTCGCTTGTAATCTCCATGGGGTGATTAAAATGAGTGTTTAAATAGATGGGATGGTATTTCTTTAACATATCGCAAAGCTCTTTGGTGATTCTCTGTGGCATGGTCACGGGAATTCTGCTGCCAAGCCTTATATAATCCACATGAGGAATCTCTTTTAACTGGCTGATAATCCATTCCAGCTGCTGATCTGACAGAGTGAGCGCATCTCCCCCTGTGATAAGAACATCCCTGATTTCTTCATTCTCTCTGATGTAATGAATGGATTCTGCAATCTTGTCACGGGAATTGTGAACATCCTGTTCTCCAATGTTGCGCCGTCTCTGGCAGTGCCTGCAGTACATGGCACATTCATTGGTTACATTGATAATCAGGCGGTCCGGGTACCGTCTGGTAATACAGCCGGCTGGATTGGTATACTCTTCAGCCATAGGATCTAAATCCGTACAGCTGTCTTCCAGCTCCTTATAATTTGGGACACTCATCAGACGTATGGGATCAAAGCTGTCGTCCGGATCTGCAAGACTTAGGTAATACGGGGAAACTGCCCACCGAAATTTTTCCCCCACTTCCTGTATCAGCTGTTTCTCTTTTTCGCTGACAGGAAGAATCCGGCTTAAACTCTCAACATCTGTGATTCTGTTTTTCAATTGCCATCTGTAATCATTCCAGTCCTCTTCCGTTGCCGAATAAATATGAAGTATTCTGTTTTTCCGTTCCTTCAGCACATCTTCTTTGCTGATACCAGTGGAAATTGATTTCCTTGCCTCAAGAAAATCTTCAATCCTCCCCTTCAGTTCATCTGCCCGCTGTAGTGATATTTGACGTTTTTTTTCTTTTTCCATATATTTATTCTCCTTTTACTCCACAAGCAACAACTTCATTATATCAAATAAGTTGTTACTACGTCAATAAAATTTATTCTGGCAAAAGAAAAAAGAAGCCTGCTTTTTATAAGCTGACCTCTTTACTTACACTAACAGATTCTTGGAAGACCTTCTCCATATAAAAGATCAATGGTTCGAAGTCCATTAAGCCTGGTTTTCATTCTGACTCCGTTTCCCTCAAGAATTGTTCCAATTATTCTGGCATTTGTTCCGTATTTACTGTTCTGCACTGCTTTTAACGCCTTTTGGGCCTGATTTCCCGGGACAACGGCTATCATCTTTCCCTCATTGGCCATATAAAGAGGATCCAGCCCCAGGATACCGCAGAAGCCTTTCACCTGGGGACTGACAGGAAGAGCCTCCTCCCAGATCTCCACACTGCATGCAGACTGCTCTGCTGCTTCATTTAATACTGTGGCGAGGCCGCCTCTGGTGACATCCCGCATGCAGTGAACCCTGATCTGGCTGTCCAATAAGTTCTGGACTATGGAATTAAGCGGCGCACAATCGCTGGCGATCTGATTTTCTATCCCCATGCGGTGGGAAAGAATCGCCGCATGATGCTCTCCTAAGTTTCCCGATAAAATAATGGCATCACCTGGTTTACAGTGAGAGATACTGATACCACCTTTCTTCACTTCCCCGATTCCTGACGTATTAATAAAAACACCGCCATTTCCATCCACTACCTTGGTATCGCCTGCTACAATCCGGACTCCTGCTTCTTTTGCAGTCAAAGCCATGGTGTGGGCGATCTCCTCTATGGTTTCCAGCTCAGTCCCTTCTTCTATAATAAAGCCTGCAGTGAGATATTTGGGAACTGCCCCCATCATGGATAAATCGTTAACGGTCCCGCACACTGCCAGCTTACCAATATTTCCTCCTCTAAAAAACAAAGGAGTAACAACAAAGGAATCTGTTGTGTAGGCAATCTTTCCCTCAACAGACAGCACTGCAGCATCTTCCAGTCGGTTTAACGTTTTGTTATTGAAATGCTTTAAAAAAACCTGATTAATCAGATCACCGGTCTGCTTACCACCGCTACCATAAGACATATCAATTTTCATAGTTTCTGTCCTGCTCCTTTCGTCTGCTATTGTGAAATGGATTTGTTAGGAATTCTGATACCATATCCCGCAGGCTCCTTCCGATGATACCATACAAGGACCAATCGCATGAAGCGGCGTGCAGACCGTCTTAAACAGCGGACATTCTGCTGGATTCTTACGCCCAAGAATTACGTCTGTACATTTGCACCCTTTGGGCATTTCCTCACTAATGCCCTCAATACGGCTGCCCCCGTCAAACATCTCATATTCCTTTTTCAGCCTTAAAGCGGAATTTTCAATGATACCGATCCCCCGCCAGAAATCATCTCCCTGTTCAAAATACTCTGTAAGCAGGGCACGGGCTTTTTCATTGCCTTTTTCCTTTACTGCAGTGGCGTACATATTTTTCACTTCATGTCGACCTGTCTTTAACTGCCTCATGATTTCAAAGACAGCTGCCAGAATATGCTCTCCCTCAAAGCCTGCAATGACAAACGGCTTCTTGTATTTTTCTGCAAGTTCCCGGTAGCTGTCAGCCCCCGTAATCACGCTGACATGGCCAGGGCTTAAGAATGCATCGATATTTTTTTCTCTCTCACAGATATAAGAAAGGGCTGGTACAATTGTTTTTACAGAAGTTAAAAGTTTCAGATTGGTAATGTTTTTTTGATTCATTTCCTCCATCATGAGAGCATAGATGGGGGCGGTTGTCTCAAAGCCTACAGCTGCAAACAGATACTGGATATTTTTATGTTCTCTGGCCTCTGTTAAAGCCATTAATGGAGAATACAGGATTTTCACTTTTCCTCCTGCTGCCTTTGCTTCTGTTAAGGACATACTGCTGCCTTTTACTTTCATCATATCGCCAAAGGTCAAAACACAGTGATCTTCTTTTAAGGAAAATTCTGTCAGTCGGTCGATATAAGCAGCTGAGGTAACACAAACCGGACAGCCGGGGCCGGAGATCAGTTTAATTTTAGGAGATATCATACTTCGGATTCCATTTTTAAAAATGCTGGAAGTATGGGTTCCGCACACCTCCATGATTTTCACCGGTTTCCCGTCATAAGATTTCAGTTCATCAATCACTTCCTGGATCTTCATACCTGACCTCCTGAAGTTCTGAAAAAAGGCTCAAGATATCCTCAGCCATTTCCCCGCTTATTACTTCTATGGCACAGCCTGCGTGGATCAGAACATAATCTCCGATTCCAGCATCCACAAGCTTTATATTCACATCGGTGATAT
The DNA here is from genome assembly GCA_015057775.1 of Paenibacillaceae bacterium. Taxonomy (GTDB): domain Bacteria; phylum Bacillota; class Clostridia; order Lachnospirales; family Lachnospiraceae; genus Lacrimispora. The sequence continues at coordinate 11,694 of SVDT01000122.1, forward strand.
TATCCATTACATTCACTCTTGCATAATCTCCCCGTATTTCTATGACTTTTCCTGGTATTGCAACGCACATGAGATTCTCTCCTTTCTTCCAGTTACGTGTTGCCTTCCTTACAATGTTCCCTGCCTAAGTAGATCTGTCCAAGACTCAGTCCGCCGTCCCCCGGAGGAACAAGGCGGTTTACGTATACACGAAAACCTCTTTTCTTTAAAAGAGTAATCGTCAGTTCTGTAAGTACCGTGTTCTGAAATACGCCTCCGCTCAGTGCCACATCACTGGTATGGTGACAGCTTCTCAGCATTTCACAGATTTCTGCAATTCCTTCTGCTGCTGCATGGTGAAAGCCCAGAGCCAGCGCGCCGGTTTTCGTTCTGCCTTTGCAGTTTACTGCTGC
>SVDT01000123.1 GCA_015057775.1 Paenibacillaceae bacterium
TTTCAATGGCTGTTACCATATTGCTTGTCTCCATCAGAATGCCGTTTAAGGTCTCTCCAGTTGAAGAAGCAACTCCTGTTCCCTTTTCAACTGCTGTAATGGTATCTGCTACCAGACTTGAAGTGTCTTTTGCAGCATTGGCACTTTTACCTGCCAGATTACGTACTTCATCAGCTACCACAGCAAAGCCTTTTCCTGCTTCTCCTGCTCTTGCCGCCTCAACAGCTGCGTTCAGTGCTAGAATGTTAGTCTGGAAAGCGATATCTTCAATCAGCTTATTGACCTTTTCAATCTCCTTGGATTTCCTGGTGATCTGTTCCATGGACTGCATCATCACCTGCATCTGGGCGTTGCCGTCTTCCATGGCCTTACCAACCTGTCCGGCCTGGCTATTAATGCCTTCCACTGTCTTAGCCGTATTTAAAAGGCTGTTTGATATCTCATTAACAGAAGAAGATAATTCCTCTACGGAAGCAGCCTGTTCCACTGCACCCTGGCTTAAATTCTGTGCACCCTGAGATACCTGGGCACTGCCCTTTGCAACCTCATCTGCAGACATATTGATGGTTTGCATGGTATTTGAAAGCATATCTTCCGCCTTCATTATGGCTTCCTGGATCACAACATAATCGCCATTAAAATTCATATCCTGGGAACGGCGGAAATCACCGGAAGCAATCTTGTCCATAGATGCCGCAATGGTATTGTTATACACTCTGACACTGGTAACATAATTGCCGATTTCCTCAGCAAGCTGTCCGATCTCATCTTTCCGTTTTACAACCGGAACATCGCTGGTTAAATCTCCATTGGATAAAAGCTTCATTCTGTCTGCAATTGCTGATATGGGACTTGCAATGGAACCTGCAAACCAGAAAGCCAGGAAACAGCCTGCAACAATTGATATAACCAGTAGAATTGCCATACTCAACACTACAGTATAAATTGAGGTAGTAGTTTCATTAATCGGTGCCACAACTCCAAGTGACCAGCCATCACTGCCACTGATCGGGCTGTAGTAGCAGTATCTGCTTACACCCTTATACTCATATTTTCCGATACCAGTGTTGCCAGATATGATCTTCTGAAACATCTTACCAATAGAGGCGTAAGAAGAATCACTCTTTGATTTTTCAATCATGTTGCTGCGTTCCTGGACAAGATCCGCATTATTACCGCCGATTAAAGTTCCGGTACTGTCTAAAAGAAATGCATTTCCTGTTTTACCAATCTTAAAGTCCTTAATCAGATTGCTCAGCACACTTCCGTCATAGGTACCTACAAGGATTCCGAAATCATAAGGGGTAGCCACCCGGATTACCAGCACATTGTTGCTGTCGTATTCTGTGGTTGAAATTGTGGTCTGTCCGTTTAATGCTTTTGTTATGTAATCCTTACCTGCGAGGCTGTCTCCAATGTGCTCCCCGCTGGCACTGCGGGTTACCACGCCTTCCTTACTGATTACCTCCAGATCCTTATAACCATAAAGGGTACACTGGTTACTTAAGTACTCTGTAACTACTCTGGAGTTAATAGACTTTAAGCTTCCTCCCTGAGCACTGGCTTCAATACTGACCTTCATCTGGTCTAAATTCTGAACAATCAGATTATTTACCAGCTTTCCTGTTGCTTCCAGATCACTCTTTACAACATCTGTAATACCACCAAAACTTACCGTAATACTGACAATCATGTTGGTTACGGAAAGTCCAAGAATAATTGCAATAATAAACATCAGCATCTTCATCTTAAGTGACTTCACAGATAATTTTGCTTTAATTGATGCTCCCGCATTCTTTTTCTTACCCAACCCCATTCCTTTTGCCTTCTGGGTCTTTCGATTCCACTTCTTATCCCCCGGTGTTTTCATAGTCTTATGCTCCTTGTCTCATCTTTGGTAAATGTGAACCATGACATTTCATAAATGGTTTTTTTCATTATACGATATTTTGTAACTATTTGTCAACGTATCCATAAATTGACAATGGGATTTTATTGATCTTTTAATAGACAAGAGTCTATTATCTAAATAAAAAAAGATATCTTACTCCATTTTTCACAAAGAAAAGGAATCAGATATCTTTTTTTAGCCTCCATGCTCCCCGGTTATTTAAAAAAAGTTTGAATCAATACCATATAAAGAGCCGTGCCACCGCCAATACTCAAAAGAGAATTTCCCTTCCATATATGCAGCACAGCTATGACTGCGATGGAAAGTACCTCAGGAAGGCCATAAGGATGGGCCGTGAAAGAAACTCCTCTTAAGCAGTAGACCACTAATAAACCTATGGTAGCATAGGGAAGTGTATTGCCCAGGTAAATCACATATTTTGGTGTTTTCTTTCCTGCAGGGAAAAAGAGAAAAGGCAGAAACCTGGTGAGCACCGTAGCCAGAATCATAGCCAGCGTAATTAGTGCATAACTGATTAAATAATGTTTCACTTTCGTTCCTCCTTATCCTTACTTCTCCAATAACCAATGGTAATAATGGATATAATCACCACCATGGCAGGTACAATAAAAACATCCTTGCCAAAAAGCATAACGCACAAAACAGAAGAAATAACTCCGATACATGCCGGTCCATGATCCTTACGGGATTTCCATTGATCGATAAAAATCACCGTGAACAGGGCAGTCAGGGCAAAATCCATGCCAGCAGTGTCAAATCGGATCATGGTTCCTGCTATGGCGCCTGCAAGCGTTCCAAAAACCCAGTATAGCTGGTCCAATGCCGCAATGAAAAAATAAACCCAGTGTCTGGAAAGATGGTCTGGCACCTGTTCACTGCAAAGAACTGAAAAAGTTTCATCTGTCATGGAAAATATGAGATAGGGTCTGAACCTGCCGGCATCTTTTAACTGATCTACCATTGACAGCCCGTAAAATAAATGTCTGGCATTCAACATCACAGACATGAATAAAGCATACCAGGGATTTACCACTGCTGTAAAAAATGTAATTCCAAGATACTGCAGACTCCCGGCATATACGAATACACTCCAAAGGAGTGCCCAGAAAATGCCAAAGCCATTTACTCTCATTAATATTCCAAAGGCTGCGCCTAATACCAGATACCCGGCCATAACGGGCAATGTTTTGGGGAAGGCATATTTCAATGCTTCCATTTTTTTGTACTGATTCTCCATAATGTATTTCCTGTCGTTTTTGATTGCCTTTTTCCGGCATATTTTTTATTATATTAAGGTACCACTATTAATTTGTCAACAACAGGAGCCTATCATATGAACTTTGACGATATGTATGATTCATGCAGTCTGTGTCCCAGAAACTGCAACGTTAACCGACGGCGAAGCGCTGGATACTGCGGCTGTACTAATACTGTCATGGCAGCCCGTGCTGCCCTCCATCACTGGGAAGAACCCTGTATCAGCGGAAGCCGTGGAAGCGGAACTGTCTTTTTTTCGGGCTGCACCCTGCGCTGCTGCTTTTGTCAGAATTACTCCATCAGCCAGGAACATTTTGGAAGAGAACTGACAGTAGAACAGCTTTCTAAGATATTTTTAAAACTTCAGGATGAGGGAGCCCACAACATCAATCTGGTAACTGCCACACAGTACCTTCCGTCTGTGTTGAAAGCCCTTGATCTTGTGAAATCAAAGCTTTCTGTTCCGGTAGTCTATAACTGCGGCGGATATGAATCAGTAGAAGTGATTAAAGCACTGGATGGATATGTGGATATATGGCTTCCTGATTTAAAATATAAAAGCAGCGCACTTTCTGCGCGTTATAGCAATGCAGCCGATTATTTTGAGAAAGCTTCAAAAGCCATAAAACAGATGATCAGCCAGACCGGAACTCCACAGTTTGACCCTTCTGGTGAACTGATGGAAAAGGGTGTGATCATACGCCACATGGTTCTACCGGGAGCCAAAGATGATTCAATGGCTCTGCTTGCCTGGATAAAGGATGAATTGGAAAAAGGTATGTATTATATCAGCCTGTTGAGCCAGTACACTCCGTTCTACAAAAGTGCTCAGTATCCGGAAATCAATCGCAGAATCACTTCTTATGAATATAATAAGGTCCTTAACAAAGCCATTGAACTGGATCTGGTACAGGGATTTATGCAAGAAAAAAGCAGTGCAAAGGAAGAATATACACCGCCATTTGATTTAGAAGGAATTATAGTCGATTAAACAGATAGAAAGGGATACCGATTTTGATTTATTATCGATATCCCTTTCTATATTATCTCGTCCATTGGAATCAATACCTCTTTTCCATCTCATGTTTACTTACAAATTATGTAGGTGTTAAACATGCTCTATATAAATTTTTTACGCTCTCCGTTGCTACAACCAGCTTCTTAATGGATCCATCTTTTGTTTTACTACGAATCATGTATCGCTTCATTCAATCGATTCGTCTCCACTGGTCCTTCACATCGGTAGATTGTGGGGGGCTTTTTGTTTCATTCTTTCAAATGAAACGGATCTGCTCTTTCTGGTGGACTGTACCTCCTTTCATTAGATTTCCTCTTCTTTGTAACTTTGGTTTCCCTTTGTTATGTCATGATTATAGCCGATATTTCGTTATTTGTCAATATACTTTTATTTATTTTATAATTTAATTGTTAATTTTTATATTGTATATAATTATTTAGATTATATATACAATATTTCATATAAAAACAGAATATATTTTTGATTAGATTTATACAATATTTGCTGTTTTCTGTCGAAAAAAAGGAAAACGCAGAGTTAAGTGTTAATTATCCCTCTGCGTTTTCCCTTTATTCCGTTCTTAACCGGAATCGTTCCACCAATTCGCGCAATAACTGAGCCTGTCTGGAAAGTTCCTGGCTGGAAACAGCACTTTCCTCTGCTGTGGCTGAATTGTTGCGGACTGCTAAAGATATCCGGTCCAGTTCTTTTGTTATCTCTTCTACTGCTCTGGCTTCTTTCCCTGCAGCTGCAGAAATGGAGTCCACTGCTTCCACTGCCATAGCCGAATCCTCTAACACCTTCATCAGAGAGTTGGCAGTTTCATTCAAAAGACTGTTTCCATTCTCAACAGCCGATATAGAACTCTGAATCAGGTCTGTTGTATTCTTTGCAGCCTCTGAGCTCTTGGCAGCCAAGTTTCTTACTTCACCTGCGACCACTGCAAAGCCTTTGCCGAATTCTCCGGCTCTGGCAGCTTCGATGGCTGCATTCAATGCAAGAATATTGGTCTGAAAAGCAATGTCTTCAATAACTTTAATAATTTTTTCTATTTCTCCGGAAGAAACACGTATTTCATCCATGGCTTTTGACAGATTCTGCATGGACATATCACAGTTTACCACTTCGGTCCCGGTCTGCTGAACCTGCATGGAAACATCTCCAGCTTTTTCGGCCAGCTTCTTAATATTTCCAGATACATGATTTACGGATTCTGACAGCAGCTCAATGGTTTTTTCCTGGGCATCTGCTCCATCTGCCAAAACCTTGGACCCCTCTGCTACCTGACCCGAACTTGCAGCTACCTGACCGGCGGACTGATTCACTTCATACATAACCGAATTTAAGTTTAATGTGATTTTTTTTACTGCTTCTTCCAGTTTGAAGAAATCTCCGGACAGCCCCATATCCACATCCAGATCCAGATGATTGTCCGAAATCTCATGAAGAGCTAGGGAAATCCGGTCGATAATTAATTTTAAATTTGATGACATCCGCTCAAAGGACTTCGCTGTCTGACCGATCTCATCTCTTGATTCTACTCCGGAAAATCCGCTTAAATCTCCCTCTGCGATCTGTTCCGCTGCTGCAGATAATTTATGTAAGGGCTTTAACTGTTTCTTTATAACTGCAGTAATCATAAACAAAATTATGATCATGGCTGCCATTGATATGACTGTCATCAGAGTAGCCATACGCTCAGCCTCCCGGTTCATATCACCGGCATTTACCGCTGTAACAGAATACCAGATGGAACCGTTTAACTGGATTGGCTCAAAAAAATAATAGACTTGTCCCTTATGATCCCCATCAATTACATGAAACGCTTCTCCTGCTGAAACACCTGCTTTTATCCCTTCCTTGCAGGACTGAGTGCTGACAAAATCAGATACATTGGTTCCGGCAAGTTCTTTTCCCGTACTTTCAGATATGATGGTTCCGGCTTCATTCAGAATAAAGGTAAACATACTGGGATAGGAAGTGGCTGTTTTTACCTGGCTGAACCGGTCCAGTCCCACGTCCACAGAAACCACACAAAGCATCCTGTCATTGACACTTACCGGCACTGCCATGGTAATAATCATCTCACCATTTGACTCATAAGGCTCAGTAATGACCCGTTCTCCCGTCTCCAGCACTTTCTGATAATAGTCTTTTGATGAGTAATCTTCATAATTACCACAGCTTGTAACAGTACCATCCTGGCTGGAATAGATTCCGTAGCTTCTGGCAGCCGAACTCAAACCGTACTGCTCAAACAAAATGCTGATTCCTTTAATATCCTCAGAATACATCACAGAAGACCGAATGGTTGAAATCATGTAATCTTCAATTCTCATACCATTGGTATCCAGTGTTACCTTGTCAGATATCCGGCTTTTATAAAACGGTTCTGCCGTATTCCCTGCCTTGATTCTAAGGCTTAACATCAGCTTTCTGTTCTCAGATGAGTTTTCCAGATAAAAAGTAATTCGGTTTGATACCTGATTGGCCGTATCGAAGATCTGCTGGATATCCTTTCCGTTTTCTGATGCCAGGGTTTTCAGTTCCCCAAATGCTGACTGCTGCATCGCACGCTTTGTCATTCGGGAGGTTACCCCGATTAACATACCAAATACAACCACCAGCATGATTCCAGCCATAAATGCAATTCTTGTTGAAAGATGTGTAAATCTACCTCCGTTTCCTAACCGTATTTTTTTCCCCTTTCCTAATCGTTTCCACATCATTGCGTAATCCCCCTTCCGCAGCATGTCTGTATGTCAACCAGATTATACCATATTTATACAATAATTGTAATGTTTTTTTGTTATTTTTCATAACAATTGACCAATTTCATTTGAACTTTTATTTCAATTGGATCACATCACTTTTATTATGGTTTCATAAGGAGCGAGTACAGTTTTTACTACGGAATACTCCGTTTTAACAGATGCAGTCTGGGGGATCTCACTGTTATTGACAATTACAAGTGTCCGGCAATCCGGATACCAGGCACATTCCGTCTCTGGATTATCCGTAAGGTAGTTCTGATCCAGATTCCTGTTTCTGCTGTAAAGGATGAGATTTAACAGCATTCTTGTATTGATATTATTAAAAGAAAAGCTGCTTAAATAAATTCCGGCCCCAACTCCAAATGGATGATATGTAATGGACGGGACATTATTTTCCTCTGCCAGGACAGAGGTTTCCTGATCCGTTAAGTATAAGCCTTTTTTCCCATTTATCCGGGCTCCCTTGGGAATCAGTCCGGAAATTGTTTCTATGTTATATTCCATGCGCCCGTGGCATACTCTGGCACCTGTATCCTGATCAATTCCCAGTACCTGTGACATGCGGAAAAAAGTCTGATATCCGTCTGCCGCAGAAGGTTCATTCACTCCCAGAAATACACCTCCATTGTGAACAAACCGGGCTGTTTCATCCACAATCTCATCCTCTTTCCAGGCATCCCCTCCACTCCAGGCAGTCCCGTACGCCCCTGCATTGATAAGAACATCCACATGATTTAATGCCCCATTTTTAATGTCTTCAAAGCTTATAAACTCAACCTGCAATGGAAGCCCCGATAAGGCTTCATTTATGTGGATGAGATCATGCATATAGGTTTCGTGAAAATGTCCCGATAAAGTCCACGACCTTAATTTCCCCCAGGCATGGACAACCGCTGTTTTTATGGGAAGTGTATACACTTCTCCTGCTTCATGCAATCCCTTAAAGGTACGGAATTCATCTGCTATTTTCTCTATACAGCTGCAAAAATCCGGATAATCGGCAGTCAGATGAAGATATCCGCCAAGACCGATCCGGTCAATCTTCTGGCGCAGGAGTGCGCGCCTGACTCTGTTCCAGTATTCGAGGGCATCCTTTGTTGGATTGCCTCCTGGCGCAAATGTAGGTGTTCCGTTTAGCCCCACAGGAAACAGATAGGGGTGAAGCCTCAGCTCGTGGGTTTTAACCGGTACGCCCGCACAAAGTCTTGCCTCATAGCCGGAAAATACACATTTAATAAGTCCGTCAAAACCAAACTCTTTAAACCTGCTGTGATAGGGCTCCAGACCGATCCAGCTGTCATCATAAAAGACGCAGGCCTGCTTTCCAAAGCTGTGAACCAGCTCTACCAGCTGCTTTCCATAATCCACCACAAAGCGGTTAATAAATTCCATATAATCAAGCTGACGTCTTCCCGGCGGCATATGGGTTACGTGAAATTTCCCCTGATTAATAAAGTCCTCGGAAACCAGTCCATAACCATATTCCTCTTCAAATTCTTTCAGCGCTGCCGGGCTTACCGTAAAATCATAGGAGCCCCAGTCACTGAACAGATTTCGTTTTTTCTCACTGCTTCCCCACATCCAGACAAAGTTGTAAAAGAGAGAGGTAAAACGCACCACTGTTGTGGCAGGATGCTCCTCACACCATATCTTAAGCCACTTGTATAGATAGTTTCTTGTTTCCTCGTGCCTTGGGTCCAGAGGCATCAGGTGTTCTTTCTCCCAGTGATTGGTCACATGATTATACATGGAGATCTCTTCCCATATCCGATACGCCAGAAAATTCACGGTATATTGATGAAAAGGCACAATATCCCTGATTGTCACTGACTGGGTCAGAGGATCATAGCTCCAGGAATCTCTGCTTAACTCGATATTAGACGTTCGGTCATATACCTGCCAGTATTTTATGGATTCAGGGCTTTCATTGATACGAAACTGTTCCTTATAAAAATCTTTCAGCAGAGAAATCTCCAGAGTTTCACCGGTTGCTGATCTTGGCTCTGTGATTAAAAAAGTCTGCTGAAGCTGCTCGGGATGAGCGTTTGCCCATTCATTGTGATCCCGAATCAGACAGATTGTGGAGTAAATTCCATATCCTGCATTGATCAGCTCATCAGAAAGTACCGTTCCATCACTGTCACGTATCATATCTGCGCCCCAGCGTTTTGCAAGCTGCAGGGTTAATTCTTCATAGCCGGATTCTCCGGGAAGGGTAAAACTTCCTTTTTCTGTCTCACTCATAAATGTTCTCCTCTTTATTTATTAATAACCGGACATTCCCTTTTGGGGGCTCCCATACAGGAATTTTCTTTTCGCCCGATGATATCACACCTGATTTGATTAATCCCTTCCATACAAAGCCAGCCATTTTCCACGCACCGTAATCATTGGTATGCGTATAATCTGAGGGATAAAACCATTGTCCAGACTGGTGAAGACCATGTTCTTTTATAAATTCCATACTCATCTCATGGAGGTCCACTACTGGTACTTCCATATTTTTTGAAAGCTCTATAACCTCTTTTCCATATTCTTTTAATCGGTCGTCGTAAATTTCTCCATTTTCCAGCCAGCTGTTTCTGGCAAGGGGTGTGATGAATACGGGAATGACTCCCTTTTTCCGGATTTCTCCCATATACCGGATCAGGTTATTCCGGTAACCCTCTGCTGCACCCAGATGATCAAGTTTCTGGTCATTATGACCAAACTGAAACAGGCAGATGTCTCCTTCACTGATATTCTCCATCAGAACCTTATAATGCCCCTCTGTCCGGAAGCTTTCTGTAGTAAGACCGGAGTGTGCATGATTGGAAACCGCATAAGCGCCGTTTAGAAATGCTGGAAGCATCTGACCCCAGCCCCCATAACTCTCTGCAGGTTTATAAGGATAATCGGCAGTCTGATCAGTCACAGTAGAATCACCCGCCAGATAGATCGTCCTTCCCTTCCATTTTTTTATGTCCAGCTTTTTTAAACGGACTGACCGGCTGATTACCGTCACTTTTACAGCCCCATCCCGAAACCGTTCGGTTTCTCCTCTAGGTATAAAATCCGTAATGGTAACAGGAAAGGATTGACACCATTCTTCCTGGGCTTTTAAGCTGCCCCGCCAGACCAGCTGCCTCCTGCCCACAAACAAGAGTACCTCTTTTTCCTCTTCCTCCGAATAAAGGGTAATCGTCATGAGATATTTTCCCTGCTGCTTTACATCTGCCTGGAACGATAAGGGGAAAAATGCTGCTTTGGAATCAACATAGCAGCCATTCTGATCCTGTTTTACTTCAATTTCCTTCAGAGCCTCCGGACCAGGAATAAATCCGGTATTAAGCTCGGGCAGTCTGCATGAATAAGAAAAGCCAAACCCTCCGCCGGATTTATAATACCGGGATGGTTCTACATGAATTCCAGTGGAATTTCTGTCCTCTGTCTCATAAAAAAAATATTGTGTCATAATAACTCCTTTTACCCGCAGATGATTGATCACCCGCTTTTTAAGAAAGGGCTGCTGCCAGATCCGCAACAGCCCCATGTTCTTATTGAGCGATAAAATCTCCCGAATCAATCAGCTTCTGTTTTTCATCCAGAATTTCCTGATATCCGTTGTCTAAATATTCTTTACAATACGCTTCATACTTCGCATCCAGTTCCTCCGGTTTGCAGGTAATCATATCTACATAAAATTCCTGCCACATGGCAGTTAAGTCTGCCGCATATTCACCTGTTGATGCAACACTCTTGGTGAAAATCGGACTGATCAGTCCATACTGTTCCACTTCCTTGGCATAATCATAGGATTGTTTCACCAGGTCTTCATATCCAGCCGGAGCTAACATCCTGGTATTGGCTTTCAGATTTTTTGCCTCATCGCCGTAGTCAGTCATCTCAGTAACCAGACACCAGTAATCCTTGTTGTTATTGTTGGACAGCTTGGATTCTCCCTTGAAATCCTTAACAGGTACTGCAATTTTATCGGAATCCAAAGTATAATTGGCGCCCTCCACACCATTTTGTAAATAGAATAGATTTTCAGGCTGGGACATCCAGTTTAAAAACATCCAGACTGCTGCTCTTTGTTTTTCATCTGTTTTAGAGTTGATTCCCATTACCATTCCGTACGGAGGATATTTATAATAATAGGGATGGCTGTCTTTGGGTGACAGGGCTGTAGGATTTAAAACGGAAACTTCTGCACCCGGATCGTTTGCCTTTAAACTGCTTATCACATCTGTGTTTGAAGAAATATAGAAGGAATAGGTTCCTACATTTCCAGCAACAAAGTCGGCTTTCCATGCTGCATCATCCGCATTTAAGTAAAACTCGGGATCAAGGATACCATCATTAAATTCCTGATTCATGGTCTTTAAGTAAGCTTTTGTCGCACTCCAGGTAAGAGGGGCAACATTCAGATCCAGATAAAGATTCAATTCTTTTTTATCTGGTGAAGAGCTGATAAATGGATATTCGTAGGTATAGCTCTTATTCACGATCTGGGCTCCCAGCTTGCCAAGCCCGGCTTCCTTCCACGCTTTGGCTGCCTCCCCAAGTTCCTCTCTTGTGGCAGGTTTTTGTTTTCCAACTTTATCCAGCCAGTCCTGCCGGATAAGAGTCACCCAGTTATAATAAATAGGATTTCTCTGTGCAAAGAAGAATGTATTCTTCCCATCCAGTTTTCCGTATTGACTGATTATTTTTTCTGCATTCTTATAATAGTCGGGTGCATAGTATTTTATTTCATCAAGGTCCAGTTCCTGCATGGCTCCCTCAGAATTGTAGTTTACCGCCTGGGGCATGTCATAATGAAAAATGATATCAGGGGCATTGCCGGCAGCGATCATCTGCATGTAATCTGCAATCTCTTTCTGCCTGTTGATTGCCACATACTGGACTGTCACGTTGTATTTATCGCCAAATTCCTTTTGAATCCAGTTGGTGTAATAATTATTTGCGGGATCCCAGCCTTCGAACCCTCTGTCATACACAGGGATCTTGATGGTTACCTTTTCTGGAAAGCCCTTG
>SVDT01000124.1 GCA_015057775.1 Paenibacillaceae bacterium
AGAGCGGTGCCGATTATTATCTGGAAGTTGGCTTTAACGAAGCATCAGGTACCCTTTCTGCCGGAAAATCCGTGGAATTGCAGGTAAGGTTTTCGAAGTCAGACTGGACGAATTATACCCAGACAGACGATTATTCCTATCAGGGTATCGGCTCTGCCTATGCCGACTGTGAGAAAATAACCGCTTACCTGGCCGGAAATCTGCAGTGGGGGATAGAACCGTAATTATTAGTGCAGAGATTTAGAAGTGATTTTTTTAGGAGAGGAGCGCAGCCGTTTGCGCTCCTTGTCTGGATTCAGCCTGTAATCTTAACAAGTCAAAAGGATGCAACTGTATGAATAAGCTATTTGTAGATGGAAATGATTTTCTGCATCATATCCATCATAAGTTTTTCTGACATATGCCCACCGGTGTCATGAGCAATCATTTCCCCATGTTTCAGGTATCCCATTGTTTTTTCAGCCATAGCAAAAGGAACCTCCTGATCATCCCGGCAATGATAAAGCATCACCGGTTGTTCCACAGCTTCTATATGAAATCCCCAATCCATATATTCCAGTTTCCCGCAGGCGGCCATTCCCATACAGCCACCAACCATAGAATCTCTGATATATGGCAGTTGCCTATATTCTTCCGTCAGCTGAGAAAAATACGTTTTATAGATCAAGTCAGCAATATGCTCTAAAGATTCTTTTTGATAGACAACAAGCTCCTTTTGGGCAAATTCTGGATATAATGACAGAACTTCCGGTTTGTAAACAGCACCAAGGCCTTTATTAATAAACACGTTTTTTACCCTGTCAGGAAAAGCAGCGGCGGCAGCATAGGCATAAGGTGCTCCGGCGGAAATCCCTACTACGTCAAATACTGTAACATTTAAATACTCTAAAAGAGGTTTAATAATTTGCGGCCACTGGGCGATATTTTTCATAAGAAAAAAATCCGAACGTCCATACCCTGGACGTGCAATAACAATGTATCGTATGGGGACTCCAGCCAGCAATTCGTCTGTGCCATCAGCATATACTGAGCCAGCCAGCCCGTGAAACCCCACAACAGGATAACCATCTTTTTGACCGTATACCTTATATTCTATTTTAATCCCATCTGGAAGTACATAAATTTCACTCATGTCATCGTCTCCTTATATAATGGTTAGCATATACTAACTAACTTATCATAAATCAGTAGAAATTTCAATAACAGCTTTTAATAGCGCCATGAAATCAGTCAGGCTTTTCCCAAAGTAAATTGACAGAAATAAGCAGGGATGATAACATGCTAGTTAGCCACTACTAACCAATGGTGCCAACAACACATACTCCCTATTTCTTTTGGTCTTGACTATTCAGGAAGGAACGAAAACCAATGAGCCCATTATATGAATATAAAACCGATAGCCCCAATACCCGTCAGCGCTCTGTTTGTGATATGTGGAATTTAGCTTATAATTTAGAGCATGGACAAATGACATATGATATACCAGAACCGACAGGCAGGGGCGTATTAAGAAGCTCTTGCATAAGCAGAGACATAAAAATGATTGACTATAATGTGAATTTTTACGTTCCTGTAGAGTTGCGGGGGGTATCAAAAAATCCCCATTTTGATATTCTGTTTTGCATGGGTAAATCCATTCATTGGGAATTGCCGGAGAGCAGAAAGAATTTTGATCTTTTGACAGGAGAAAGCTGTATCGGTATCAGCAAAGAAACAAAAAAGCGCTGTATTTTCCCCGCTGAACAGGATATGCATATTGTTGAAATAAAAATACCACTGCCCACTCTTCATAAAATTCTGGATGAATATTGCAGCGGATTGACTTTGGATTGTCTGAATACCAAAGGAGTTACAGGAAAAAACTACCAGCTTACCCCATCCATTCAGGTGGTTTTGAACCAGTTGCTTCATTGCCCGTATAATTCCGGACTACGAAGGCTCTATACGGAAGCAAAGCTGCTTGAATTACTTGCTGTTTATTTTTCTGAATCAGTATTACAAATAGACAAACCGATTTCATCATTAAGCTTGTCACTTGACGATGTTAAATCCCTCCGTAGTGCGAAAGAAATACTGGATAACAATCTGCTTGATCCACCCACCATTCGTCAGCTTTCCAGGCTGGTAAAGTTAAACGAATACAAACTCAAGAAAGGGTTTAAAGAGTTATTTTCCATGCCAGTGCATGCTTATGTCATTCAGAGAAAGCTGGAGCTTGCAAAATTATTGCTGGACAGCAATAACATCAGCGTGAGCGAAGCAGCCTGCCGTGCAGGATATGGAAATGTCAGCCACTTTGCTTCTGCATTTCGTAAGCAATATGGTACAAACCCTGGAAATTATATGAAAGCATTTAAAAACGAAACCAATTTTTAAAACCTGTTTAAAATCCGCGTACATATAGTATGCGGATTTTTTATCCTGTTTTGAGTGTTAAGAATCCCGTTTTAGGTAGAACTAAATGCATTATTTCAATAAAATAAAAGCAAAGCGGTTTCGTGGAGTTGCTGGTTAGATTAACCTAACTCAAATCGCTCGGTTATTTACTAAAAAATACATATACATGGAGGCTTTACTATGGCAAATCAAGAAAAAACGTCAATTGGTGCAAATGGACTCAAAGTAAAGGATTTTGCGACAATTGGTATTTTCAGCGCAATTATGCTAGTCGTGTTTATTGCATTTTCTATGCTCACTGGCGCGTCACTATTTTTCAACATGATTTTTAACGCGGTATGCGTTGCTTTCTTTTTAGCACCGTTCTATGTTTATATGAGCATGAAGGTGCACAAACCTGGTGTTGCTCTGATTTACAATCTGATTCATGCGTTACTCACTGCACTCATGATGGGACCATTTATGGCTCCCTGGTTCATTGTTGGTGGAATTATTGCAGAACTCAGTATGTTGGGGAAGGACAGCTATAAGAAGATTACCCGCATCGGTATCAGTTGGGCGATCACCTCGCTGGTACGGGCAACCCATGGCATGGCTGAAATATGGTTTTTCAGCCAGGCATATATGGCAAGCGGCGTCAGTCAAGAGCAAATAGCTGTCCAGACACAGTTTTATACTTCCGTCCCGTGGGTACTGCTTAGTTGTGCTGCAACAATTATAATGGCGGTTCTTGGCTGCATAATTGCCAACAGGCTGATGAACAAACATTTCAGAAAGAGTGGTCTGATTAAATGAGAAAAGCACTCTATTTCGATTTCCGGGCCAAAATCGTAATATTGCTGCTGACAATGTTGCTTGTAGCCTTAATTACAAGCAACATTATCATTTATACAATTTTAGGTGTTTTAGCACTTTATTTGATTGTACAGGGG
Organism: Paenibacillaceae bacterium; assembly: GCA_015057775.1. Classification (GTDB taxonomy): domain Bacteria; phylum Bacillota; class Clostridia; order Lachnospirales; family Lachnospiraceae; genus Lacrimispora. Next base: position 3,330 of record SVDT01000124.1, read on the forward strand.
GCGGTATGGCCGGCACTGAAAATGAGTGGGGTAGCACTGGTTGCAGCACTGCTTAAATATCTTTCTCTTGGACAGGGTATTACGGTACTGATGCCTGATATGTTTCTGTTTATTATTATTCGTATTATGCTGATGCTGATGGCGGCCCATCCATTCATGGGAATGTCGCCTGGTGAGGCTATTGCAGTATTCAAAAAAATGCATGCTCCGGATACATTTGCTTTGCCGGTCACTTTTTTGCTTCGCTTCATGCCTACAGTAAAAGGAGAATTTGCAGGCGTATTTGCAGCACTGCGCCTGCGGGGGTTGCTGTCAATTCGACGACCGCTTCGGGCACTGGAATATATAATTGTTCCAGTGATGTTCAGGGCTTCCCGCATTTCGGAGGAACTGGCGGCCTCCGCTGAGGCAAGAGGTATTGCAAATCCGGGAAGGCATACATGCCGGAGAGAGATCGTGTTCCGTAAAATGGATATTGCTGTATGTGTGCTGGGTACAGCATTTACTGTAGTTTTTTTGATTTGGCAGGAGGTGTTGAAAGGTTGATTACATTTTCAAATGTCTCTTATGGTTATACGGAGAATGGAAAAAAAGATGTGGAGCAGTTGAACCTGTCCATTCGGAAAGGTGAATTTCTGGTATTGACGGGAAAAAGTGGTTGCGGAAAAACAACCATCACCAGAATGATTAATGGTCTGGCAACTAAGTTTTATGAGGGGGTGCAGCAGGGAACGGTCTGTATTAATGGACAAGATGTGAATGATCTGCCTCTTTGGGAAATTGGCAAAAACGTAGGCTCTATCTTTCAAGATCCTCGCAGCCAGTTCTTTGCCAGTCTGACAGAAGATGAGCTGGCTTTTGGCTGCGAAAATTATGGCGTAGACAGAGACACCATAGAGACAAGAATCGCAGACGCGATCCATAAGGTAGGCGGAGAAGGTTTGGTGAATCGGGTAATATATCCCATGTCCAGCGGAGAAAAACAAAAGCTTGCAATTGCGTCTGCTTACGCAGTCTCCCCAATGATCTATGTGTTTGACGAACCCTCTGCCAACCTTGATATGGCTTCTGTGCGCCAATTACAGGAGCTGATGCAGCTGTTAAAAAGCAGAGGTTTTACGATTGTAGTCGCGGAACATAGACTGTATTACCTGACGGAGCTGGCTGATCGATTCCTGTTCATGCAGGATGGACATATTATTCAGGAGATTTCACCCAAAGCCTTAAGAAACCTTGCAGCAGAAGAAAACCAGGCAATGGGGCTGCGCACAGGCAATCTGTCCTCTTGCATTGGGAAAACTCCCGTTGTGCAGGAGGGTATAAATCCTTCTCTGGAAGTTGATCAGCTTGCTTTTTCTTATGGTAAAAAACAGATTTTTTCCAACTTATCTTTTAAAGTCCGGCCGGGAGAGATTGTAGCTTTGGTTGGTTCTAACGGAGTGGGGAAAAGCACTCTGGGTCAAATTTTATGCGGCTTATTGAAAGAAAAGAGTGGAACCATTCTGTATAACGGGAAAAAACTGCTGAAACACCGTCGTCGGCAAATTGCATATTACGTCATGCAGAATACCGATTGTCAGCTGTTTGGTGAGGATGTTGCAGAAGAGCTAAAGCTTAATCAGAAGGGGTTAGATGAAGAAGAAATAGAAACCGTCTTGAGACGGTATGCACTTTGGGAATATCGTGAGCAGCACCCAGCGGCTTTATCGGGTGGTCAAAAGCAGCGATTGACCCTTGCTGTAGCCGATATTATAAACCCGGAAATCATGATTTTGGACGAGCCAACCAGTGGTTTGGACGGCGAAAATATGAGAAATATATCCACCCATCTAATAGAACTTGCGCGGCAGGGAAAAACCCTGATTGTTATTACACATGATTATGAATTCGCGCTCTCAACCTGTGATCGTGTATTGGCGCTGGCAGAAGGCGGATGCCACAGTGATTTTTCCGTGTACGGCAACCATAAAGCACTTCTTGACTTGATGCTAGACCAAAGTTAAGGGGCTAATTAAGAAAAAGGGCTGTTGCAAGACAGCCCTTTTTCTAATATGGAGAAGCATGAATGATGGGGTATGGGTATATTAACTATCATTTATCGATTAAATGTATCGGTAAATGCATCCAGCGTTCTATAATAAGAAGCCTTTGGAGTCCAAATATTTGAGAAAAGCAGAGGACTCTTATCTTTTCTCCAGGAGATATCATCTGACATTCCCCACCAGGTGAACCCTGTAATATTGCCGCCTTCCTTTTTCACTTCGCAGACTGCCTTCATAACATCATATACATAAGCCGCCTGTTCTGATTCAGATTTGGCACCAGCATCAAATTCTGTAATCTGGATCTCTAACCCAGCATTCTTAAATTTGGTATAGGCCTGTTTGAAATAGGAAGCACTTGGGAACGTTGATTCAAGGTGAGACTGTCCGCCAACACCGTTGCATAATTTCTTCTCTGCATTGATAAACTGAATCAACTTAACAATATTGTCAGCTTCCATATACTCGTTATAATCATTATAGAATAAGCTCACCTTATCGGTCAGATTAAAATAACTTAATGTTTCATTGGCAAAACGGAAAGCGGTTTTTACAAATTGCGGACTTGTTGAAACGCCTCCATAAATTCTAACCCAATCTGAATTTGCCGGAGAATGCAGATATTCATTTACAACATCCCATGCATATACCACACTGCCGTATTCACTCAGATAGACGTGATTCATCACTGTCTTTATATAGAACTCCATACGTGCATTCATTGTGTTTTGATCCACATGATTTGCGCCGGCGTTATAGCCTGAGCGGAACAGCCAGGTTGGAGTCTGACCATGCCATACCAGAGTGTGGGCGCGAACCCCCAGTCCATTTTCATAGCAGATTTTTAATACTTTATCTACCGTGTTAAAATTGATTCTTGGTACGGTAGCCTCTGTATAGTTGCTGGGAATGTAATATCCTAAGGATTTTGCTTCAGCTACTGAAATCAAATTAGGTGAATTGCCAAGCAGTGCATCTGGTTTCATCTCATTTTCAAGCGTGATACTGTTGTACCTTTGCTTGATCAGATTTAAGGTGGAAGCGTTTTGCAACTGGGCCAGCGTTACACAGGTTCCTGACCTCTGGAATTTGGTCCCATATGTATTTAACAAAGTCTGGTCGGCGGTTGCTGCCTGGGTAACTCCTAATGATGAAGCGGTAAGTGCAATTGCAGATATAACAGTTAATAGCCTTTTTGTAAATGTTCTTTTCATTAAACTACCCCCTTTTGTATAATTAATTATTTATTAAAGATACTTTGAAACGGTATTTTCTCCTCCTTTCTTATAACCTGCTTTTTATTCATACCTTGTTCCAAAGATTCTTTTTTACTTAATAATTTATTGATATATCACATTCATTAATGTGTTACTAATATAACACAATATATAAGCTAAAGCATGAAAATGTAACTATTACGATACTGTTCGTCATTTTTTCGTTGATATTGATATTAACTTATATATTGAAAGATAAAGCAACTTAAGGTATAACTAATAAAGGAATAATTTACCAATTCTATTATAATTCATATCATGATTTAATATCGTAAACAAAAAGTTCTAAGTATTCACCCAGACAAAAATCATTATAGAGGAGGCAGTAAAATGGCAGATTTATTCAAGATTGTCAAGTATGAGGGAGATAACAGCACCTTTATCTGGAGATCGGGTGTGGAAGATTTTAATACAGGGACACAGCTGATTGTCCATGAATCTCAGGAAGCAATATTTTTCATGAATGGTCAGGCACTGGACTTATTTGGTCCGGGTCGACATACGCTTGAAACACAAAACATACCTTTGATCAGGAAGTTTTTGAGCAAACCCACAAATGATCAGACGCCTTTTCATTGTCAGGTCTATTTCATTAATAAAGCGGAACAAATGTCAATTAAATGGGGAACTGACAGTCAGGTTCAATACATGGAGCCAACTTATAAATTTCCACTGAAAATAGGTGCATCGGGTGAGATGTCTTTACGGGTTGAAGATTCCAGAAAATTACTGGTGAAACTTCTTGGAACAGAAAAATCTCTTGATAAAACAGGGCTCACCCAGATGTTTCGGGTCTTTCTTATGGCAAAAGTGAAGCCATATCTTGCCCAGACAATGCAGAGCAGCGAATTTGGTATCTTTGAAGTTGACTCTCATATGGGTGAGCTTTCAACGAATTTACATAAACAATTGATTCCCGATTTTGCTGATTATGGTTTGTCACTGGAACGCTTTTTCGTCACAACCATAGTTAAACCTGATGGAGATAAAGCCTATGAGTCATTTCAGGATATTCACATACGGCAATATGCGGATGTTGCAAATGCACAGTTAAGGCAGCAGGTTGGGATTATCGATCAACAGACAAGTGCGCAGAAAATGGTGATTGAATCTGCAGCAATGGCTCAGAAAAGAGCACAGGAAGGATATACCTATCAGTCTGAACGGGCTTATGATGTGGCTGAAAAGGTTGCTCAGAATGAAGGAACAGGTAATTTTTCCAGTGCTGGAATTGGGCTTGGAATGATGGGCGGGATTGCCGGAGGTATGGGTGCAATGGTTGCAGGAATAACCAATGATGCCGTTGCCCCTGTGGATTTAAAGTCGCCGGCCAGCACTACAGCACCGACAGGTTCAGACGACATGACCATTTTTAAACAAAAACTGGAGAAGCTGAAACTAATGAAAGACGCAGGAATGCTGTCTAATGAAGAATTTGATGAAGAAAAGAAAAAAATGTTAAACAGTCTGTAAATGGCTACCAATACATAAGGAGGATGATGTATGAATATCTCAAAAAACAAGGGGCTATCACTGGTAATAACGTTTATTATATTCGCTGTTTACAACATAATTGCTTTTTTGCTCCCTAACGGTAAGGGAGGAATGTTCTGGACAGGTTACGGCTTTTCTATGGCTGCTATTTTATTGACTGTCGGAGTTGGATTTTATACGTTGGGGCGGAAAGGCTTAAAAAGCAAAGTCTACGGGGTGTCCCTGCTTTCTCTTGTATGGAGTTATCTGATTGCCCAACTCATTCTAGGTTTGATGGAGATGGCTTTACCATCGATTCCCTTCCAATATGGGATTATACTCAATGGGATTTTATTAGGTGCCTGCCTCATTGGGTTAATTGCAGCCGACATTGCAATAGATGAGGTTGAGCGTATCGATGAGAAGGTGAAAAAGAAAGTTTCTTACATTAAATCCTTGCAAACAGATATAGAAAGTCTGATTGGTAAAACTGAAGATGAAGCTGCAAAAAAAGTTTTGAAAGACCTTGCGGAAGCAATTCGTTACAGTGATCCAATGAGTAGCTCGCAGCTTTCAGCAATCGAGAATGAGATCAAAGTGAAAGCGGCTGGACTTACTGATGCAACAGCTTCCGTTGATTCATCTGCAATCGTAACCATTTGCGGTGAGATGCAGCAGCTGGTCGCTGAACGTAACAGAACCTGCAAAACAATAAAATAATGTATTTTTGAGGAGGCTGACTATGGCAGTATTAAAGTGTAAAATGTGTGGCGGCGATATCGAGGCTGCCCCAAATCAAACATACGGAACCTGTGACCATTGCGGCAGCACAATGACTTTACCCAAAGCTGCTGATGAACAAATAACCAACCTTTATAACCGTGCCAACCATTTCAGGCGTCAGAATGACTTTGACAGAGCGGTATCCGCGTATGAGAACATCCTCAACATTGATGCTTCATCTTCAGAGGCCCATTGGGGACTTGTATTGTCAAAGTATGGAATTGAATATGTGGAAGACCCACAGTCCAATGAGCGAATTCCCACCTGCCATCGTGTTCAAAACGAATCCATTCTGACTGACATAGATTATCTTTCTGCACTTGAAAATGCAGAGGATGCATATACAAAAAATCTGTACGAATCGGAGGCAAAGCGTATTGCTGACATTCAAAAGAGTATTCTTACCATATCCGCGCAGGAAAAACCGTACGATGTTTTTATATGTTATAAAGAAACAAACGATGGTGGAAGCCGTACAAAAGACAGCTCAATGGCGCAAGATGTCTACTATCAGCTGATAAACGAGGGATATAAAGTGTTTTTCGCTCGGATTACTTTAGAGGATAAACTGGGGCAGGAGTATGAACCATACATATTTGCTGCTTTAAACAGCGCTAAGGTGATGGTGGTGATTGGTACAAAGCAGGAGCATTTTAATGCCACATGGGTTAAAAATGAATGGAGTCGTTACCTGGCATTATCAAAGAATGATAGAAGCAGGCTTTTGATTCCCTGCTACAGCGATATGGATGCCTACGATTTGCCTGAAGAATTGTCTATGCTTCAAAGTCAGGATATGACAAAGATTGGTTTTATTCAGGATTTAATACGGGGAATAAAAAAAGTATTGTCTGCATCGGCAGAGAAACCAGTCAGTCATTCACCGGGAACTGTAGATGTACCATATATGACACCTGGAGTACCTCAGTTATTAGACCGTGTCAGCCTTTTTCTTGAAGACGGGGATTTTGAATCAGCGGCTGAGTATTGTGATCGGATTTTAGATTTAGAGCCAAGAAATTCACAAACATATTTATATAAGCTTCTGGTTCAGTTAAAACTGCGAAGTCCGGAAGAGATTATATTAAATGCCAAATCGCTGAATGAATATCCAGATTACCAAAAGGCGGTTCGATTTGCTAATGACAGTTATAAAGCAATACTTGAAGATTATAATCGGAAAGTAGAGGTTCGGATTGAGAATGAGCGGATCGAGGGCATTTATCAAGAGGGATTGTTAAAGATGCAGACTGCTCTGAGTGAGACAGAATATCTAGGAGTCGCTTCCGTGTTTGAAAATCTGGGAGAATATAAAGATTCTGGTGATAAGGCGGATTCATGTCGTGCGTTAGCAAATGAAAAGCGCCTTATAAGGGAACGTGAAAAAGAAGAGGCTCGTTTAAAAGTGGAAGAGAGACAACGATTAGAACAGGAATTTACAGATGTCATGAACTCCCTTCGGGATCGAATAAAAGAACTTGAAACAATTAATATGAAGCTTAATATATTCCAGAGAGGGAAAAAAGCTGAAATTGAAAAAGAGATGATAGAATTATATGAACGTATTCGGCAAACAAGAAAACAATACGGAAAAGATTTCTAGAAGTAAAGAACTCTAAAATCATAAAAAACCGGAATAGTGCCTGTAAAAGCAATATTCCGGTTTTTTCCATCTCGTTAAATCCCAGTAACCTGTAGTTCTGCACACATCATATCCTGATGCATTCCTGGTGGGGGGGGGACAGGAAAGGCTGTACATAAGCAGAAAGGAAGAAAGAAAATTATACTTGGAAGAATACTGACAAGTATAAAAGGCAAGTTGTTCTTTGGTATTCCTTGGGATATAATAAATCTATAAAATACGATTTGCATTTCCAGGGGGATACATATATGCAGATTTTAACCAATCAATTTCAAAAAGAGTTGAAAGAACATGGGGATTTTCAATTTCCATTACTAATTAGTAATGAAAAACTATCAAAGTATGACTCAAATTCATTCCTTTGGCATTGGCATCCAGAGATTGAATTAACCCTGATTACTCAGGGGCAGATGATATATGAGATCAATAATGAAGAATTTCATCTTTGTCAGGGGGAGGCGCTTTTTGGTAATACGGGAGTACTTCATACAGGCCGTATGTACGAAAATATGGATTGCGAGTACGTATCAATTACGTTCGATCCCAGATTGATTTATTCTTATGAAAACAGTATTTTCTACTTAAAATACGTATCCCCGTTCATTCAGAATCTTTCTTTGTTCTCTGTTTATTTTGATTTAACCAGGTCCTGGCACAAAGAGATCATAAAGATTCTGAATGAACTTGTCACCATTCATCAGCAACAACAGGATACCTATGAAATAGACGTTCTGATCAAACTGCTTGAATTTTGGAAAGAGTTATATCTAAACTATGATACGACTCAGACAATCACATCACCTGAACGACACAATTATGAAAGAATCAGAAGTATTTTATCATTCATTGAAGAGAATTACAGTCACAAAATAACATTGGAAGAGATTGCAGATCATATCCATATGTGTAAAGGGGAATGCTGCAGGATTTTTAAGCAGTATATGAAGATTCCTCTCTTTCGATTTATATTAGAATACCGGATAGAAAAAAGCTTAAAGGATCTGGTGGCTTCCAATGATTCCATTGGAGATATTGCTGCGAAGGCTGGTTTTGGCGATTCCAATTACTATTCTCATACATTTTACAAAGTGAAAGGATGTTCCCCAACCGAGTATCGTAAAAAGACCCTGAAACATAATAAATAATAGGTTTTCAACTAAATTCTGAATATATTACACGTTCTCCCTATTTTGTTTAAGGTTTGAATCTTTAAAAACCTGTAAAATTAAGCTAACGGACGAATCAATCATGGAATGAGTGATCATGGAAGGAGCTATCATGGGGGAAAATAACGGGGTAGAGGATTCAGAAATTCTTATAAGCATTCTGGTTGCTGTTTACAACATGAAGGATACAATAGACAGATGTATCCAATCTTTAATCAATCAGACATTGGATCATATTGAAATAATAATCGTAGATGATGGA
>SVDT01000125.1 GCA_015057775.1 Paenibacillaceae bacterium
GGGCAATCGTCATTGGTCCAAGAATTGGTAAATTCAAAAAAGACGGAACTACAAGGGCATTTCCGGGGCACGATATCCCTATGGCCATTATTGGAACCATTATCCTTTTCTTCTGCTGGTTTTCTTTTAATGCCGGTTCCACGCTGAACGCTTCGGATTTCAGGCTTTCTGTTGTTGCAACCAACACCATGATAGCCGGTGCAATCGGTGGTCTGGCAGCCATGTTTTATATGTGGATCAGATATGGAAAACCAGATCCTTCCATGACAGCAAACGGTGCGCTGGCAGGTCTGGTTGCCATTACTGCACCCTGTGCATTCGTTAATGCAGCTTCTTCTTTTATTATTGGATTAATAGCAGGTATACTGGTTTGTCTGTCAGTATCTTTTGTAGAGAATCATTTAAGGCTGGATGATCCGGTAGGCGCCATTTCTGTTCACTGTGTAAACGGTCTTTGGGGAGTTCTTTCTTTAGGTTTATTTGCCGATGGATCCTACGGAGATGGGATTAACGGTGTTGCAGGTGGGGTGAAGGGTTTATTCTACGGGGATGCTTCCCAGTTTGCAGCCCAGTTTATTGCAGTAATTGTTCTTTTTGTATGGGGATTTGGTGTATCTTATGTATTCTTTAAAGTTCTGGATAAAGTCTGGGGCTTAAGGGTATCACCAGAAGCAGAACTTGCAGGACTGGATATTCCAGAAATGGGCGTAGCTGCATATCCGGATCTTCAGTTAGTAAAATCTGAACTGGATTTTGACTCTGCTGATAACATAGAGATTAAACAATTAGACAGATTTAAAAAGGGGTAACTAAACATTATGGCAATGTGCCGAAGGAAGGTAATATATATGAAAAAGTTGGAGATTATTATTAAGCCCGAACGATTGGAAGATGTAAAGAAAATCCTCAATGACAATAAGGCAAATGGTTTAATGATTTCAAATATTATGGGCTATGGCAACCAAAAGGGATATAAGACAATCTACAGAGGAACGGAAACAACCGTTAATCTGCTTCCGAAATTAAAAGTAGAAACTGTGGTACCCGCAGAAATTGCTGAAGTCATTGTCAATGAAATAGTAACACAAATTAATACCGGTAATTACGGTGACGGTAAGATTTTCATCTATGATGTGGATGACGTAGTTAGAATCCGCACTGGAGAACGCGGTGAAGATGCATTATGAGATAACCAAATCAACCAATGGGAATCTGAACGCCTTATAAATCAAGGCATTCAGATTCCCATTGGTTGCGTTTACCATACTCTTTCGCATATGAACAATATTTACAACGCATATTGCAAATTCCGCTGGCAGGTTTTATCATAATATTAAGATAATCTGTAATGACAAAAAATATATCAGGCAGGGATCGCATAATGAGTAATCCGATTGAACTTCTGGAAACAAAATACTGCATTAATCATATTTACCGGCAGAAAGCCATAGCAAGAGAGAATCTCTTTGGTATACTGGATGATTCCATGAACAGCAGACTGACCTTTATCAGTGCGCCAGCCGGATTCGGAAAAACAACTCTTTTAAGTTCCTGGATAACAATGCATAAAAAAAGATCACTAACTGCATCATGGCTCACTCTGGACGCAGACGACAATGAAGAAAACAGATTCTGGATTTATTTTATATCTGCGATAAAATCAGCACTACCAGAAATTGGTGAAAAGTCATTAAATCTATTAAATGCCTCCCGAATAGGCGGTATAGAAACAATGATTACGGTACTGATCAATGAGATTCTGGAGAGCAGAAAAAATTTTCTTTACATAATTGAAGATCTGCATGTAATAAAAAACAGGCAGATTTTTAATGGGCTGAAATTCTTCATTAATCACATGCCTTATAATATACATCTGATTCTTACAAGCCGCCTGCATATAGCATCCCAGCTGTCAGGAATCGTGCACCTAAATAGTATCATTGAAATTGGAGAGAATGAGCTTAAGTTCAGCAATAAAGAAGCAGCAGCATATACAAACGAGATCATGGAGTTAAGGCTTACATACGATCAGTTAACCCGGCTTTATGAATTAACTGAAGGCTGGCCGGTGGGACTTCAGATTTCCGCATTATACTGTAAGCGTAAGGGGCCAGAATCATTATCAGATATGGAAACAATGATATTTCAGTCAAATTTTGCAGCTTATTTCATGGAGGATATCTTAAACAGCCAGTCTCCTGCTCTCTATGAGTTTCTGATAAAGACATCACTGTTAGATGTGTTTTCCCTTGAGCTGTGCCAGGCTGTGACTAATATGGAAAACAGCGGTGATCTGTTAAGACAGGCGCTTGAAATGAATCTATTTCTCTCCTGTTTTGATCAGAAACAGGAATGGTATCGGTATCATAGTCTTTTTGCGGCTTTTTTAAGAAAGAAAGCATACGAAAATGAGCCTGAAATAGTAAAAGATATATATGGAAAAGCGGCACAATGGTACGAAATAAAAGGCTACACACAGGAAGCCTGCACCTGCTATCTGAAAGCACAATGCTATGAAAAGGCAATTTATCTGATTGAACAGATCAGCAGTCCTCTGATTTATCAGGGACAGTTCACAGTAATTGAAAAATGGATCGAATCTGTGCCGGCGCAATATGTATTCGGGAATATACGGCTGATGCTGGATTATGTATGGATTTATTTATCCAGACATAAAATCAGTGACGCCAGTTATTATATAGAACTGATTGAAAATAAATATGAAGAGGATGCATTAAAAAAACAGCTTGATATGAAAGGGGAATATCTTATTGCAAAAGCATTTATTAAAATGAATCACCTGGAAGAGAGTATTCAGTTGTTGAAAAGTGCCATGGAGCTGGTGGATCAGTTTAATCCCAACTATGCGGCTGCCTTAATGAGTATTGCAACTACATACATCGTTCATGGAGATATTTGGGAGGCAGAACAATATTATTTAAAAGCTCTTACAGCAAGCCTTAAAATAGGAAATCTTTATTCGGCTGCTTATTCATGGGGAGGTCTTGGCATGATGTTGACCTGCCAGGGCAGATTAAAAGAAGGAGAAATACTATATCAGGAAGCAGAAAAATACTTAAAAGAAAAAGGAGGAAACTCCATCCCTTTATTAGGTATTATCTATTCCGGATTATCTGAGATCTTTTATTTAAAAAATGATATCGAACTTGCTGCTGATTATTCGGATAAAGCAATTCAAATGTTTGAACAAAGCGGTATCTTTGATATAAAAAATAATTGTTATGTAATAAAAGCCCGAGCATTGTTAGCCAAAGGTAATGACAAAAGAGCAATTGAAGTAATTAATAAAGCTTTGAATCTTTCAGAAAAAGAAAACACTTATGGTTTTAAAAGACATATCGAATACTGCAGGGCAAGATTTTATTTAGATATGGGTGATATTGAAAAAGCAGAGGAATTCATTGAACAATATCAATTGTCCCCTATGGATCATCTCCAAAAATACAATCTGCATGATTATGTTCTACTGGCCGAGATACTGGTTAAACGAGAGGAATATGAAAATGCCCTTTTCTATATTGATGAAATATTGAAACTGGACAATATTGGCAGGCTTTATGAAACTCAGTTAGAAATACTCAAATCAGACGCATGGCTAAGTCTGTCAAAGCCTGAACCCGCTTTTACGGAGTTACACAAGGCTCTGATTAAATGCCGTAATGAAAATTATTTAAGATTATTCATCAATTACGGAGCCCGGATAATTTCAATACTAACTGAATTTCTGACCCAGGAAAATACCGTCTCTGATAATTCAAGTATCATGTATGCCAAAGACATTTTAAACTATTTTAATAATACATCTAAAAATGCAGTCAAAAGTGTTCCACTTTTAACAAAAAGAGAATTGGAAGTTTTAGAACTAATTAGTTCCGGGGCTAGTAATGAAGAGATCGCCCAATTGTTATATATTTCAATCAGTACAGTAAAAAGTCATGTACTAAATCTATTTACAAAACTCGAAGTGAATAGTCGTTCCAAAGCTGTGGTGGAAGCAGAAAAAAGAGGAATAATTCATACTATTTACTGATTTATTCAGCTCCAGAATGTTGTAACATAATTGATGCAAAGAATATTTTGGAGGAGAAATCATGAAAATTACAGCCATTATTGGAAGCCCCAGAAAAAACGGTGATTGTTTTAAAACAATTAAAATGCTGGAAAGCAGCTTTAACAGAATCAGTGAAACACAGATAGACTATGTATTTCTCAGAGATTTAGATTTAGGATTTTGTAAAAGCTGTCTCTTATGTTATACCAAAGGAGAACAGTATTGCCCCCATAATCAGGTTACCGGTTTGTTACTTGAAAAAATGACAGACAGCGATATCGTGATTTTTGCCTGTCCGGTTTACGAACAGCATGTTACTGCATTAATGAAGAATTTTTATGATAATTTTTCCTTTATGTTCCATAGACCACGTTTTTTCGGTAAAAAGGCAATCCTTCTTTCTTCCACAGGCGGTTCTGGTTTAAAAGAAACACTGAGTTATATGAAAATGACGGCAATCGGCTGGGGATTTGATATTGCAGGTGTGGTAGGCGTTTGTGGGTCTTCTCTATCATCTGATGAAAAATATAAAATGAATGTGCAGAGCAAAATTGACAGACTGGTAGATAAAATATGCAAAAATAAAAAAGAAAGTCAACCCTCTTTATATCAACTGGCAATGTTCCGGGCGATGCAGTGTAAAGCCATCAAATCAGCTCAGAAGAAAAATGTGGAATATAATTATTGGCTGGAACGCGGCTGGCTGGAAAAAAATTATTATACAAGTAAAAAAATAGGGCTTTCCAGACAAATTTACTCTGGATTTTTAAAACATGTGATGAAAAAAATGATGAATGGAAAAAATATATTAATTAACTAAATCATGCCTTTTTTCATTTTCCATCTCTATGCAACGTATCCACATCCCACAGTACCACTGTCATATTGGTTGTGCACTCCAGTTCCTCATTCCACGACCCATAGGGCGGCCGGAGGTACTGGGGTCTGACTCCAGTAATCGCTTCAATCTGCCGATTGTTTTCTTCAATCTGTTCGCAGGCATTGGCTACGGCCTCTCTGCTCATCTGAACGTGGCTGTATCCGTGGTTTCCGATCAGATGCCCGTCTTCCTGCATCTGCTTTACAATGGCTTCCTTGCCCTTCACATTTTCTCCCAACAGGAAAAAGGTAGCATGGACACCCCGTTTACGAAGGCCATCTAAAAGCAGGGGCGTATAAACAGAATGAGGGCCGTCATCAAACGTCAGTGCAATCTGCTTACTGCCGGAAAATTGTTCCCGAACTTCATCCTTTGCTTCTCCTCCGGCATCTGCTGGCAGAAACAACGTATTTTTCGTCTCTCTATAATTATAAAACAACGCCCCCGCAAAGACGATATCAAGTACAATGACCGCCAACAGACAGGCCAATTTCCATCTGATTTTCATAAACTTACAAGCCGGCTTTCTGCTTTTATTAATCAATCTATGGGCTTTGAAGCTAAAATACAACCAGAATATTTCTGTTTTTTTCTATCTTTTCCCTCCAAAATGCGTTATAATTAAGTTATTAGAAATATATATTTAAATATTGTGTACAATCCCTAAGTGGAAGGAGCGGATTTAAATGGATCACAAGATCATTGCAATCGGCAGACAGTTTGGAAGTGGAGGGCACGAAATCGCCTTCAGATTATCTGAGGAACTGGGGATTCCCATGTATGACCGGGATCTGGTGGAGATGGCAGCGGATAAGCTGGGTTTATCAGAAATAACTGTGGAAGCAGTAGATGAATCAGTATTTAACTCATTTCTTTCATCCTACCGTTATAACGGTTTTGCCCCAAGAAGAGTACCATTAAATGACAGCACGTTCGAAACACAATGTAAAATCATAGAAAGTCTGGCTCAAAAAGGGCCGTGTATATTTGTAGGAAGGTGTGCGGATTATGTTTTGCGGGAATATCCCAAGTGCATGAATATATTTGTCTACGCATCACAAAAAGACCGCACAGAACGCATTATGAAGCGCTATAACATCTCAAAAAAAGAAGCGGAGGCTTCCATAAAAAAAATGGATCACCGCCGCAGACAGTATTACGAAACATATACAGACCGGAGCTGGGGGAGTATTGAATCCCATCAGATTCTGTTTAACATCAGCAAGCTTGGAATTCCACAAACAATTGACACAATCAAACACCTCTACGCCGACTCCTTATTATCCGATCCCAAAAGCTAATACATAATCCCACTTAAATTAATCTACAGAACAACTACAGAACAAAAGCAGGCAGAAACCAGAAAAGCCCTGTACTTTTTCTGATTCCTGCCTGTTTTAATTTTCAGTAAACCGATACCCTACTCCCACTTCAGTTATAATAAAACGTGGATTGGCGGAGTCCTCTTCAATTTTCCTTCTGATGTTTGCCATAAAAACACGTATGGACTGGTAATCATCATTCGTATCATATCCCCAGATCTCATTCTGAATGGAGTGGTGTGTTAAAACTTTCCCTGCATTTAAAACCAGCAGTTTCAGCATTTTATATTCAATAGGAGTAACGTGGACCTCTTCCCCTCTTACAATTAATCTTCTCTTTTCAAAATCCATAAAAAATCCATCCAGCTCAAAAGCCGCTTCCTGCTTCATCATACCGCTTTTGTGCCTTAACGCCACTCGGATGCGGGCCAGCAGTTCCCCTGCATGAAAAGGTTTGGTCAGATAATCATCTGCCCCCTCGTCAAGAGCAGCTACCTTTTCCTGCTCCATCCCCCGTGCAGATACGACTATAATGGGAATATCAGACTCCTTCCTGATCTGGGATAAAACCTCCATGCCGTCAATATCCGGCAGACCAAGATCCAGAAGTATAATATTCGGATTATTGGCATAAAAGTAAGAAATTCCAGTAAGACCGTCATCTGCAAAGACAGAGTTGTATCCCTTGCTTTTCAGGGTAATTCTGATAAAATTCTGAATGCTCTTGTCATCCTCGATCACAAGAACGCTGATATCATTGATCATAGGTCTCCTCCATAGGCATCTCAATTCGAAAAGCTGCTCCTTTTTTCCAGTTCTGGTCAATTAAAATTCTACCGCCATGAGCCTCTATAATTGCCTTACATATAGCAAGCCCAAGACCAGCTCCCCTCTGACGGTCCCCTTCCCGGTAAGCAGCCGTAAAAAAGCTGTCAAATATATGGTCCAGCTTATCCTCTGGAATGCCTGTTCCATTGTCACTTACCCTAAATACCATGTACCTGCCTTCTGCTCCTGCTGATACGGTAATAACCGTGTTATCCCCTGAATGGCGGATCCCGTTATCAATCAGATTTACCAGCACCTGGGTAAATAGTCTGGCATCTACACTTAAAAGTTCTATCTCTGGTGGTGTTATTGTCTTTAATGTATGGTCCCCCAGTCGTTTGGAAACCAGTGCGGCTGCACCCGATATCAGATCATCCACAACTTCTCTTTTTTTTCGTATTTCCAGCTTTCCTTCCTGAATCCTGGTCATATTTAACAGATTCTCAACCATGGAATTAAGCCACTCCGATTCAGTACTGATATCAAGCAGCATGCTTTTGGCACTCTCTTCATCTACCAGATCATAATTCTCATAAAGGAAATTGGAGTTGCCTGCAATACCGGTCAGAGGAGTCCTCAAATCATGGGAAATGCTCCTCAGTAACGTGCTTTTCAGTCTTTCCCGTTCAATTTGAAGTCCTGATTCCTCTTTTTCCTCATTTAACCGCTCCCGCTCCAATACAAGAGTAATCTGGGAAATCACCATTTCCACATACATACGCTCTTCTTTTGTAAGCCCTCCCTCACTGCACCAAAAGATAATGACGCCATACGTCTTACTCAGACTGCAGATTGGTACATAGAGACAGGAACTGTCTCCAAACTGAGCTTCTCCATAGCCGCACACCGTAGAATTTCGAAAGCACCACTCAGCTGCCTGGTCGGAGAATCTCTCGTCTTTCATTTTGAGTAATAGTTCTGTTTTTTTTCCAGTCAGATTATGAAGGCTCTTCATACTGTAGGAAACCACCGCCTGCCGGCCGGAAAGATTCAGGAAACCACTTCCTATGGTATTTAGCTTAAGCAGAATCTCCGCCCGTTCCCGGTCCAGATTCATCTGCTTTTGCAGCTTATCGGTTAATGAGGCCGCGATAAAGGCAACAATAATAAAAATCAGCAAAGAGATTATATAGTTGGGATCATCTACCTGAAAAGTGAATCTGGGAGAGGTTAAAAGATAATTAAACGTAAAAACAAAAACAATGGAAGATGAAATACTCCAAAGCATACTTCTGGTTTCCACACTGCAAATGATTACACCTACCACATATATCAAAAGCAGATTTTCAGCCCTTACGCCTATATGGCTCAAAACAATGGCAAGTAATGTGGATAACCCCCAGATCACTGCTATCTTTCCCATATTTCCTAATTTCCCGAACCTGATAAAGATCCTTTTTTTCATCTCCATGAATGATCAGCTGCTTCCTTCCCGTTTTATTTCTTTTAACATAGCACAAACCGGGTAATTCTTCAATCCTTCATCATGATGACTGTCTGATATACTGCGCCAGAATATGAGCGGGGCTGATGACCTGATCAATTCCAAGTTCTTTAAAAATCTCCACATTTGCCGGATTTTTTACCATGCAGACTGTTTTCTTTACGGAGAACATCTGTTTTGCCATCTGACATACTTCCAGGTTATCCGCATCTTTGCCACTTAATGCAATCATCGCATCTGCTCCTTTGATGCCTGCGTCGCTTAATACTTCTTCGCTTCCTGGATTACCATAAACAACCGAAACTTTATCATACTCAGCAGCAAGATGCTCGCAGTATGTTCTGTCGTCATTTATTACAATTATCCTGTGTTTGTCTTTCATTAGTAACCCAACCAGGTAATCTGCTTCCTCTTTCCCACCTGCTATTCCAATTTTCATGATGCAGATACCTCCTCATATAATTTCTCTGTAAGGCGGTCAAATTCATCGGCTGAGAGAGCAAATGGATAGATGGGCTTCATATGATACTCCTGAATCAGCTTCTCCTTGCTCCTGTCATTCAATCTTAAAAATACTTCCGGTACATGAAATATTCTTTCTGCAATCTGAGCTGCCATCAGATTCACATTATCATCACCAGTGGCAGCAACAAAAATCTGAGCCTGGCTGATGCCTATTTTTTTTAGCAATTCTGCATCAGTACCATCTCCTAATACCTGGTCACCGGAAAATACACCAGTCAGTCTGCGAAATGCTTCCTCTGTCAAATCAATCACTATTATTCTGGTATTACGTGTCGAAAGCCGGTCAGCCAGTCCGATACCAAACTCTCCGGCTCCAACAATAATAATTGTCTTTATTTTTTGAAACAGCATATCAGGTCATCCTTCCCTTCTGTCAGTTCATACTCATTTTCAACCCTATTTTACAAAATATACTCATAAAAATGATAGTGGGGATATGGAACCAGATATAAAGATTTTATAAAGAACAAAATAATTCTTTCCATGCAAAAAGGGCTGCCCTTCCATTAAAATGGGGACAGCCCTTAAAAGGCTTATGTCAGCTAAGATCTAATTAAGCCAGGCAAACATTAACTGCCTGCAGACCGCGATTTCCTTCTGTTGTTTCATAAGTTACCTTCTGGCCCTCTTCAAGAGTCTTGTAACCATCAGAAACGATTCCGGAGAAGTGTACGAATACTTCCTCGCCTGTTGCATCATTAACGATGAAACCATATCCCTTAGCACCATTAAACCATTTTACTGTACCGTTGTTCATAACGTGTACCTCCTATAATAAATAAAAAATAATTTGATATATCGATGAAACAAAAAATCACATATTTTTGTAAACCATCATCCGAAAATAATGACTTACAAAAATATGTGAAATCATAACTCCATTCGATATTACACGTACATTCTACCCCGAAAACGCAAAAATGTCAAGCCAAAACTAATATTCCCCCATATTAAAAACAGGGTCCAATCTCTGTTTCAAGAGATATGGACCCTGTTCTGTTATAGACGAAATTTTAATTACTTTAAAGTAACTTTTGCGCCTTCTGCTTCTAAAGCAGCTTTGATCTGATCTGCTTCTTCTTTGGAAGCGCCAGCCTTTAATACCTTAGGAGCTCCGTCAACTACGTCTTTAGCTTCTTTTAAGCCTAAGCCAGTAGCTTCACGAACAACTTTGATAACTTTAACCTTGTTAGGACCAACTTCTGTTAATTCTACGTCGAATTCAGTCTTCTCTTCAGCTTCTGCTGCTGGGCCTGCTGCTGCAACTACTACGCCTGCTGCTGCAGATACACCAAATTCTTCCTCACATGCCTTTACTAATTCGTTTAATTCTAATACAGATAATTCTTTGATCGCTTCGATAAATTCAGCTGTTGTTAACTTTGCCATGATAATATACCTCCGTAATTAATATGTTTGATTTTTTTAATGGAAGTTCAGCTCGCCTTTGGCTCACTGAACAGCTAATTTTCTAAAATCAAGCTGCGTTTCGCTTGCTTTCATCAAGAAAATTATGCTTCTGCGCCCTGTCCGTCTGCAATCTGCTTGAGAACACGTGCAAAGTTTGTAATAGGAGACTGGATGCTTCCCAGTAACTTTCCAAGAAGAATTTCTCTGGAAGGAATATTGGAGATCTTCTCCATAGCTTTTGCATCATAGAATACGCCTTCTACAACGCCGCCCTTGATTTCAAGAGCTGGAGCTTTCTTTGCGAATTCAGCCAGAATTCTAGCTGGAGCTGTCGCATCTGTCTTGGATACAGCGATTGCTGTAGGTCCTTCCAGAACTGGACCCAGTGCTTCAAAATCTGTTCCCTTAGCAGCGAAACGGATCATGGTATTTTTATATACCTTGTAAGAAATTCCAGCCTCTCTTAATTTCTTACGAAGTTCTGTATCCTGAGCAACTGTGATACCACGGTAGTCTACAACTACTGCAGTCTCAGCGCCTTCCAGTAATTCCTTAATCTCGCTTACTACTGGCTGTTTTAATTCAACTTTTGCCATTATGGTTTACCTCCTGTTTAGTCTAAGCCTTGCAGCTGCCTGCAAAAGCCTGTTCGTATAAACTGCAAAGGAAGTCCGATTAGCCCAGAGGGCTAACTGAACGGTTATTTTTCCAAACCCAGTCAACGCTTGCGCATGACCTCACTTAGAAAAATATACCAAAGAAAAACCTCTCCGCCAAATGGACAGAGAGGTTTACAATTCATTTACAAAAAATGATTCTTGTACATTCCTCGGCAGGCGTTATCACCTTATGCCTTGCGGCACCTGCTGTCTTCGGCAGTTAATACTAAAATAGTATAACATTATATATAATACATGTCAACCACAAAGCAAAATTAGTTCATTAACTTTGCTACATTCAGCTTTACGCCAGGTCCCATTGTGGAAGCAAGGGTAACGCTCTTTAAATAAGCACCTTTAACTGTACTTGGTTTTGCTTTAACGATTGCATCAACAAGCGTCTGGAAGTTGTCCGCTAACTGCTCTTCTGTAAAAGAAGCTTTTCCAACTGGCACGTGGATAATATTTGTTTTATCAAGTCTGTACTCAACCTTACCAGCTTTGATATCATTGATTGCTTTTGTTACATCCATGGTAACTGTACCAGCTTTTGGGTTTGGCATTAAGCCCTTAGGTCCAAGTACACGTCCTAAACGACCAACTACACCCATCATGTCTGGAGTTGCAACAACTACATCAAAATCCAACCAGCCTTCGTTCTGGATCTTCGGAATTAATTCCTCTGCTCCAACGTAGTCTGCTCCTGCAGCCTGTGCTTCATCAGCCTTAGGACCCTTAGCGAAAACTAAGATGCGAACAGTCTTACCTGTACCGTGAGGAAGTACTACGGCACCACGGATCTGCTGGTCTGCGTGACGTCCGTCACAACCGGT
>SVDT01000126.1 GCA_015057775.1 Paenibacillaceae bacterium
CAGCTGGAACCTAACGTGATCAGTGGAAATGATGTTCTGACTGTAAAAGATCTGAAAAAATCATTTGGAGACAATCTCCTGTTTGACCACATCGGGTTTGAAGTCAAGCGAGGGGAACGGGTAGCCATTATTGGCGGCAACGGAACCGGGAAAACCACAATTTTAAAAATATTAAACGGCATACTGGCGCCCGATGAGGGAGAAGTTTCCTTAGGCTCCAAGGTACATATCGGATATTATGACCAGGAGCATCAGGTTCTCCATATGGAGAAAACTTTATTCGATGAACTTCAGGATACTTATCCATATATGAACAATACCCAGATCCGTAATATCCTGGCCGCCTTTCTCTTTACAGGAGATGACGTATATAAAAGGGTTAAGGATTTAAGCGGTGGGGAACGGGGACGTGTTTCTCTGGCAAAGCTTATGCTTTCTGAAGCCAATTTCCTGATCCTTGATGAGCCGACCAACCATTTGGATATCACCTCCAAGGAGATACTGGAAGGCGCCCTGGTCAATTACACCGGCACCGTGCTTTACGTATCCCATGACCGTTATTTTATTAATAAAACTGCCACACGAATTCTGGATCTGACCAACCAGACCCTTGTTAACTATATTGGTAATTACGATTATTATCTGGAAAAGAAAGATATTATGACAGGTCTTTTGACCCCGGTGGCCGAAGCTAAAGTTGTAACCGGCGAAGACACTTCCGGGATAAAGCTTGACTGGAAAGCACAAAAAGAAGAACAGGCAAAGATCCGCAAACGCCAGAACGAACTGAAAAAAACAGAAGAAGAAATTCATAAACTGGAAACCAGAGACGGGGAAATCGATGAACTTCTTGTAAAAGAAGAGATTTTCACAGATGTACCAAAACTTATGGAATTAAACCAGGAAAAAGAGATGATCAGCAAACGTCTGGAAGAGCTGTATGAGCTTTGGGGTGAGCTGGCAGAATAAAGAAAGGGAAAGCTGTTTTTTGCAGCTTTCCCCTTGTTTTATTTGTCGTTTAAAAACTTCTGGTCTTTCATGGTTGGATAAACATCAGGGTAATAAACATTCTGATAAATTCCCGCGGTATATTTACTCCAGTTTCCTTCCTGCTGACGCCCCACTTCTTTTAAATAATCTTCCATCTCCATATCGTACCGGTCGATGGCTTCTTTCATTTCCTCTGTGTGATAAACTTCATTGTGGCGGAATGTGGAGAATGGAAGTCTTGGTTTCTTGTGTGATTCGTCTTTGGGATATCCCACTGCCAGGCCAACTGCCGGATAGGTATAGGCAGGAAGATTCAAAAGCTTTATGATTTCACCTGGATTTTTACGGACTCCGCCAATTGGTACAATCCCAAGATTCAGCGACTCTGCGGCTATAATTGCAGCGCCCATGGAAAGTCCTGCATCAAAGGTTCCTGCCATGGTTCCTTCCACACTCTCATGTATCACCTGAGTCAGCCCGTTTTTCTCAGCCGCAAGATTAGTTTTATAAAAATCCAGTACGAACAGAAGAAATACCGGTGCATCTTCCACCCATTTCTGACCGCCGGCCAGTTGGGCTATTTTCGCCTTTGTTTCTTTATCCTTAATTACTATTACTGAACTCTGCTGACCATTAATTGAATTGGGCATGGACTGTGCTGCCCTTAGGATCTCGTCGATGATAACGTCATCAACATCTTTATCCAGGAAACTTCTGATTGATCTGTGATTCTGAATTGTTCTTATAGTCTCATTCATATATATTACTCCTTTAATTTAAATAATTATTACTATAAAAAGTGCTGCAATTGCAGGCAACGCCTGTTTAAAAAATATAGTTTTCGATGAAGTCAGAGCTCCATATACCCCTGCGATAATCACACAGGAAAGAAAAAATATGGAAATTCTGTCTGCCCATATTCCTTCCCTCACAAGCAGGGACCAAATAAGACCTGCGGAAAGGAACCCATTATATAACCCCTGATTTGCCGCCATTACTCTTGTTTCCTCAAAAAATGACGGTTCAAAACCAGGTAACATCTTTTTTCCAGCTGTCTTCCAGGCAAACATCTCCATCCATAAAATGTATAAATGTTCTGCTGCAATCAATAGAACAACGATACAAGGTAATAGATCCATTCTCATTCTCCTTTTATATTGCTAAATTCAATTTTATTAAATATAATTTTATAATATTATATATTGATTAATTTGTCAACCATATTTTAAATTAAAAAAGCAGCGCTGAATTGGTATAATCTATATCAGACTATAAATGCCTGCTATAAAAATTATTCGTAATTCAACTCTGCCTGTATAATATCTTTTTTAATATCCTGGTCACTTCCGGGGCTTCTGCCTCCATCTCTGACCTGGTTGATGCACTTCCCAGATATGCTGCTGCCAGCTTTCCAAAATAAAATTTCATATCATCCGCATAGTAATCCGGTATGTAAACATATTCGTCCATCAAAGATTTATCCATGGATAAATCCGTCGCCTCCTGAAGCGTTCCCTTGTATAAGCCGTATTCATATCCGATATATTCGCAAAATGCTTCCGTGAGTTCAGACGGATTGCATATCTTTATTTTCTTATAAGCGGTATCCAGCGAATGGCCTACATAATAAACACCACTCCCAGTATTAGGTGCAGAAAAATACAGTTTGTCCGGATAATAAAGAATTTCCCAGCCCTGATCCGTAAAACGCTTCACCCACTCCCGTGGCAGATTCTTGGAGGCTTCTGTAAATCCTTCCTTTACTTCAGCAGAGACGGTTGTATTCTTTTTCTTACTTTGAATTATAATATCAAAATTTTTGTTCCTGTTCCCGGTTTCATCCATATAAAAAAGACCGACATACTGGTTCGCCGCCATCTGTCCGTTATCAAAGAAATAATACTTTCCTCCGGTTACATACTTATATCCGGAAGAAGTCATCTCACCCTTTGCAGAAAACCAGTACCAGCTTCCATCCTTGTCCTGAAACCAGCCTTTTTGAGGGGTACCATCTTCCTTGTAATAATGCCATTTTTCCTCTTCATCATTATAGCACCAGCCAAGCTGCAGCTCCCCGGTCTCGGCAAAGAGATAATCCATACCGCGGATGGTTGTCCAGTCTGTGCTCATATAACCATCAAAGCCAAAATAATACCAGCTTCCGTTAATCTTCTCCCAGCAGTTCTTTTTATAGGTTTCATCCTTTTTTATGTATCTCCAGCCTCCGGAATCTTCCTTCCACTGCCACTCTTTAGTGGCTTCCATAAGATTAATGGGGGTGCTTTGTTCCTGTCCATTATCTTCTGAAGCAAGGGAACTCATCATCCCTCCCATGCTCAGAAGGATCCCTGCTGAAATTACTACCAACCATTGTTTTATCAAGGGTACCAAGCACTCCTTCCACGTTGTCTGTAATCTATTAAAAGTGTACTATAGATTGAGAGAAATGTACAGTTTTCAATATCTGAAGATTTTGTGAACATTTTCCAAACATTTCTTTCCAAATGTACTGTTTTGGGATATAATAAACCCAGTATAATTTTTTCAGAAAGAGAGGTTTCCCCATGAAATGGAAACGCGCCCTGGCTATTGTCGGTCTGGTACTAATCTGTTCCCTTTATCTTATTGCACTGGTAGCCGCATTTTCTCATAGTGCAGAATCAAAGAAATGGCTGATGGCGGCTATCTATTCCACAGTAGTTATTCCTGCATTTATATATGCTGCGCAGCTGGTTGTCCGGGTCATTAGACCCAATGATAATCATAACCCTACTGATACCATAAAAAAAGAATAATTTATGTTTGTATAGGTATATTTGGGTATTTTACCGAAATCACTTGAAATTAAATAGAGAATTGACTATAATAGAAATATAAAGAGGAACAACCACCTCACACAAGAGGTTGGCCTTTATTGAATAGACAGAATACCACCCAATACCGGTCAAAGTATACAAGGGTGGTTTTTCTGTACCCATTCCTGGGATTTATAGAAAAACTTTACTTACGATTATTATAAATAAAGGTAAGCAATGCAATAATGAACATGCCAAAAGCCATAAGGTCTTTAAAGTCAAAATTCATCTGCATCACCTCCCATCTTATGTAAAATGGAAGGCCAACTCCTTGTAATAACATGATTGTTCCCTATGAATATTCTATCACAAGAACTGATGTTCTGCAATCAAACTTTATATCATTGCAGCCGGACCCTGGTGCAGATTTAACCAGACAAAAATAAGCAGAGACAATAGGAAATAATCCTAATGCTCTGCTTATTTATTAAATCCTAGCGATAAATAATATCATCTCTTCCCGGTCCATTGGAAACCATGGTTATGGGAGTTTCAAGCTCTTTCTCAATAAATTCAATATAGTTTCTGCAGTTTTCTGGCAGATCCTTGTATTTTTTAATTCCTCTAATCTCACATTTCCAACCTGGAAGTGTGGTATAAACCGGTTTTGCCTTATTAAGCTCTATGGTATTTGGGAAATCTTTTGTAACTTTTCCATCAATCTCATATCCGATACAAACAGGAAGTTCATCCAGATAACCAAGTACATCCAAAACAGTAAGTGCTGCTTCGGTAGCTCCCTGAATTCTGCAGCCATATCTGGAAGCCACTGCATCAAACCATCCCATACGTCTCGGTCTTCCTGTCGTTGCGCCATATTCGCCGCCATCACCGCCGCGGCGTCTTAACTCGTCTGCCTCGTCTCCAAAGATCTCGCTGACAAATGCACCAGCACCAACTGCACTGGAATATGCCTTTACTACTGTGGTAATGTTCTTGATTTCATATGGAGGAATGCCTGCTCCAATTGCACCGTATGCTGCCAGTGTGGAAGAAGAGGTAACCATAGGATAGATTCCGTGATCGGTATCCTTTAAAGATCCCAGCTGTCCTTCCAGCAAAATATTTTTACCTTCCTTAATTGCATTATGAAGATAATTGGAAACATCGCAGACAAACGGTTTTACCATCTCGCGATACTCAAGTAAAGTCTTAAATAATTCTTCCGGATCAATGGCTGGTTTGTGATATAAATGTTCCATTAAAACATTCTTCATCTCACAAACGCGTTCCACCTTTTCCTTTAATGACTCTTCATCAAACAGTTCGCATACCTGGAAACCGATTTTTGCGTATTTATCTGAATAAAATGGTGCAATCCCTGATTTTGTGGAACCAAAGGACCGTTTTCCCAGACGCTCTTCTTCATACTGATCAAACAGAATGTGATATGGCATCAGAATCTGTGCACGGTCAGAAACCAGAATAGCCGGCTTTGGAACTCCTTTGCTCACAAGATCATTCACTTCCTTAATTAAATAAGGGATGTTTAATGCCACGCCATTGCCGATAATGCTGGTTGTGTGGTTGTAGAAAACACCTGATGGCAGAAGGTGAAGGGCAAACTTGCCATAATTGTTGATAATGGTATGCCCGGCATTGCTTCCTCCCTGATAACGGATAATAATATCGGACTCCTTTGCCAGCATATCTGTGATTTTACCTTTTCCTTCATCGCCCCAGTTGGCGCCTACGATTGCTCTTACCATTCGATTAATCCTCCTATGAGTGAAAAAATACCTTTTACTTCCCTATGATAGCGCAAAGACTCACATAAGTAAAGTCAATATTATTTATATTTGGCATAAGTTTAGCTTATATCATCAATCATCAGTTTCAGAATCTTCTTCCCAGCAGGAGAAATGGGAGTCTTACTGTCTGTAATTATTGCAAACTGCCGTCCTGGCATGGGCTCTTCAAACTGCAGTTCTATCAGGTTACCTTTCTCAAGCTCCATTTGGGCAAATCCAGACATCACACAGCCAATTCCTAAATTCCGCATGGCAAACTGAACGATCATATCGCTGGTAGAAAGTTCGAATTCCGGCTCCACCTCAACTTCCCGCTCTTTTAAGAACTCATCCATAAATGTCCGTGTGCTGGTATTCTTCTCCAAAAATATACAGGGAAGTTCCTTCAGGATATCATAACTGAGTTTTTTCCCTTCCAGATGCTTAAACTTCTCGCCTGCAATAAAAACATTGCGGACTTCCTTTACAGGAGTACTTTTTACCTCGTTCCTTGCTTCAAAGGGAGTACTGACCACACCGAAATCAATCTTTCCTTCATATAGAAAGCGAAGTGTTTCTGGTGTGGGGCCATTGGAAACCGTTACTTTAATTCCCGGATAAAGTTCATGAAATTTTTCCAGATAAGGGAGTAAATAAAACTGAAGTGTCATATCACTTGCTCCTATGCGTACCTCACCGGTCTCTAAATCCCGCATCCGTCTTAACATATTTTCCCCGTGCCAGATGCTCTCTAAACCGGATTTAACATAATCAAATAAAAATTCTCCTTCTCTGGTCAGCTTTACTCCTTTTGACAGCCGCATAAAAAGCTGGCAGTCCAATGACTGTTCCAGCTGCCGGACTGCCTGGCTGACTGCCGGCTGGGAGATGCAGAGCTTTTCTGATGCCAGTGTAATACTGCCTAAGGTTGCCACATAATAAAAAACTTTATAATATTCCAGACTACTGCTCATCGTTCCTCCTTGCACACAAAAAACTGCAGACAGACTCATTAATAAAGATCAGTCTGTCCGCAGCTTTCTTATACATTGATTTCTGCTGTCATACCAAGAAGTTCCTGGTTGTCCTTAAGAAGAGGACGAATTACCTCATCAAGGTATATGGTAACCTGAGCCGGGGCGCAGCCTACATATTTTTTAGGATCCATGCTTTTTTTCAGTTCTTCTAATGTAAGATTAAATGATGGGTCTGCTGCAATGAGTTCCAGCAGATTATTATCAAGTCCGTTTACTTTCACATTCTTTCCGGCTTCCATGGAAAGCTCCCTGATCCGCTCATGGAGTTCCTGTCTGTCGCCGCCTGCTTTTACCGCATCCATCATGATGTTTTCTGTGGCCATGAAAGGAAGTTCCGCCATCATATGCTTTTCAATGACCTTGGGATAAACCACAAGACCATCAACCACATTCAGATAGAGATCCAGAATTCCATCTATTGCAAGAAAGCCTTCCGGCACACTCAGACGTTTGTTTGCAGAGTCATCCAGTGTCCGTTCAAACCACTGAGTGGAAGAAACAAGCATGGGATTCATCACATCTGCCATAACGTAATTGGACAGGGAAGCGATTCTCTCACTTCTCATGGGGTTTCTCTTATAAGCCATGGCTGAAGAACCGATCTGGCTCTTTTCAAATGGCTCTTCCACCTCTTTTAAATGCTGGAGAAGGCGGATATCATTGGAGAACTTATGAGCGCTCTGAGCAATACCAGCCAGAACGTTGACCACACGGCTGTCCACTTTCCGGGAGTAGGTCTGACCCGATACCGGGTAACACCCCTTATATCCCATCTTCTCAGCAATCATAGCATCCACTTTTCTCACTCTGTCCATGTCTCCGTCAAACAGCTCTAAAAAGCTGGCCTGGGTTCCGGTTGTTCCCTTGGAACCAAGAAGGCGTATGGAATCAAGGAGATAATCCAGATCCTCCAGATCCATGGTAAGATCATGGAGCCATAACGTAGCTCTCTTACCTACAGTCGTAGGCTGGGCAGGCTGAAAATGGGTAAATGCAAGAGTCGGTAACTCCTTATAGCTGTCTGCAAACTTTGCCAGCTCAGAGATTACGTTAATCAGTTTTTTCCGTACCAGCACAAGTGCTTCTGTCATAACAATAATATCTGTATTATCACCCACATAACAGGAGGTGGCTCCAAGATGAATAATGCCTTTTGCCTTGGGACACTGGACTCCATATGCATATACGTGAGACATTACATCGTGGCGGACTTCTTTTTCCCGCTGTATGGCTACCTCGTAATTTACATCATCCTGATGCGCCTTCAGTTCCTCTATCTGTTCTTCCGTAATAGGAAGTCCAAGTTCCTTTTCTACTTCTGCCAGTGCAATCCACAGTTTTCTCCAGGTCTTAAATTTCTTATCAGGAGAAAAAATGTACTGCATCTCCTTGCTGGCATAACGCTCAGACAGCGGGCTTTGGTAACGATCTGTCATGTTATTTTCATTCCTCCTTGGGTTTCGTTGTAGAGCTATTTTATCATAGTTTCTTTATTATGGGAAGAGCAGTCAGGGACCGTCTTCCGGTTATGCAGCGCAAACCGGCCTGACAGCCCCTGATTTTTAAGTCATATTATCTGCTGTATTCACCGCGTATATCTTCTTTCGGCGGTTCAATGGGATAGTTTCCACTAAAGCATGCCGTACAGATGGGCAGTCCTTCCGCCATCTCATTCAGACGTTCTATATTTAAATAAGACAGGGAGTCTGCTCCAAGAAGATCCCGTATCTCGTCAATGCTTCTGTTATGGGCGATCAGCTGATCTTCATCTGGAATATCCGTTCCGAAATAACAGGGGTGTAAAAAGGGCGGCGCACTGATCCGTACATGAACCTCTTTGGCACCGGCCTCCCGAAGCATGTTTACAATCAGGGCACTGGTAGTTCCCCTGACTATGGAATCATCAATCATGATTACCCGTTTTCCCACAACTGCTTCCTTAAGTACGTTTAACTTGATTCTCACCGATGATTCCCGGTAGCTCTGCTTTGGCTTAATAAAAGTCCTGCCTACATAGGAATTCTTCACAAATGCAGTTCCATAAGGAATTCCTGACTGAAGAGAATATCCGAGGGCTGCTGCATTACCGGATTCCGGAACTCCCACAACAACATCTGCCTCTACCGGTGAATCCACAGCCAGCGCACGGCCTGCACAAAGCCTGGAATGATAGACACTCACTCCGTCAAATACGCTGTCTGGCCTTGCAAAATAAATATATTCGAATACACACCTGGCCTCTTTGGATTTTTCTTTAAAGCAGAGGCTTGTGTCTGAAACAATTCCGTCTTTTGTTATAGTTACTATTTCGCCAGGCAGAACATCACGGACAAATTCCGCACCTATTGTGTCGAGGGCGCAGCTTTCTGATACAATGATGTAAGAATTATCCCGTTTCCCAATGCACAATGGCTTAAATCCGTATGGATCCCTGGCTCCGATCAGCTTACGGGGACTCATAACAACCAGGGAATAAGCTCCCACGATTTTTTTCATTGCATTGGCAACTGCTGCCTCGACAGAAGGGGTCTTAACCCGTTCTCTGGCAATATGATACGCGATTACCTCGGAATCAATTGTAGTCTGAAAAATCGCACCGCTGTACTCTAATTCTTTGCGAAGCTCCGGCGCATTCACCAGATTTCCGTTATGAGCCATGGCAAGAGTACCTTTTACATAATTAAGAACAAGAGGCTGGGCATTTTCCCGTGTACTGCTACCTGCCGTTGAATAACGAACATGGCCTACTCCGATATTTCCATGAAGACCTTCCAAAACCTCGGGAGTAAAAACTTCGTTACATAATCCCATCCCCTTATGCGCACTTACTTTTCCTTTCGGACCTTCGGTATCACTGACAGCAATTCCGCAGCTCTCCTGTCCTCTGTGCTGTAATGCAAACAGACCGTAATAAATGGTGGAAGCAACGTCGTCTCCGTCAAAATCATAGATGCCCAAGACGCCGCACTCCTCATGTAACTCTTCTTCTATATTGAAGTTCAATTCGTTACTCATGAAATATCTACCCTCTCTGTGCTGTTTACTGAATTCCAAGACGGCGGAATATCTCCTCATATGCGTCTTCCACACCGCCTAAATCTCTGCGGAAGCGATCCTTATCCAGTTTTTCGTGAGTATCCTTATCCCACAGTCTGCATGTATCAGGAGAAATCTCGTCGGCAAGAATAATCTGTCCGTGATAACGGCCAAACTCGATCTTAAAGTCAATAAGATCAATATTTAAAGTGTCAAAATACTCCATGAGAACTTCGTTTACTAAAAACGCATACTTTGTAATGGCATCAATCTCTTCCTGTGTCGCAAGATTAAGAGCCAGAGCGTAATAATCGTTAATAAACGGATCTCCCAGGTCATCATTTTTATAGCTGAATTCAAGAGTCGGACAGGCAAACTTAATTCCCTCTTCCATACCCATCTTTTTTGCAAAACTACCTGCAGAATAGTTTCTGATGATTACCTCAAGAGGAACGATCTCTACTTTTTTTACTGCAGTCTCACGGTCGTTTAACTCTTCAACCAGATGAGTCGGAACACCTTTGGCTTCTAATTTTTTGAAAACGAAATTAGTCATACGGTTGTTGATTGCACCTTTTCCAACAATGGTACCCTTTTTAAGACCATTGAAAGCTGTGGCATCATCTTTATAAGAAACAATTAACACGTCCGGATCTTCAGTAGTATAGACCTTCTTTGCTTTTCCCTCATACAGCATTTCTTTTTTCTCCACGGTATCCACCTGTCCTTTTCTGAATTAATTTATAAGTTTTTCAAATAAAACTATGGTGTTTCAGTAGAAATTATAATACAGTGAAAATTGGATTGCAACTGGTTTTATTATTATAAATACTAATGATCAATATACATGTCTGTTTCTCAATGTGATTCGTTCAGGATCTGACGCTCCACTTTCTGCCATAATTTTAATTCCCCTTCTTTTAAATCCAGCAGAACCCCACGTTCTTTTATTTCCCCCTCCGTTCCTTCAAAAGAAGAAATTTCAGTAATTGCTTCTTCCATGATCTCATCGTTCACTGTATATATTTTTACCAGCTCTCTGCATATTCGGTCTCTTTCACTGGGAAAGAACAAGGCTGCTTCAATAAACAGGCAGCAATACAAAAGATAACGCAATCTGCTGCGACTTTTCTCGCGGTTAAATGCCCATTTCAAACTTCTCCATGGCTTCTTTTTTTTATTATATTGCAGTACGCGATAATTTTTTAAAATATAATTCATAAACAAGCTCCTGACTGATAAAAGGCATAGCATAAAGGGGAACGGAAGAAAAACAGGAAAACAAATCAATAGAATTTAAGATGTGTGTCTGATCTGATTATATACGAAAGTAAAAAAAGCTTCAAGCATAATTTTATGCCGAAGCTTTTTGTTAAAGATTATTTTGCTGCTTTAGTAGTTTCTGTAGTAGGCTGACCATTACTTTCACCGGTAATTTTATCAACGCCTTTTTCAACGCTCTTTACAGCATCATTGACAACACCTGTGCTTTCCTTGCCCTCATCAGCCTTTGTTGCTCCGGCTGTTGTTGTCTGCGCTTTTGTACCCGCTGCAGTGGTTGTCTGTGTGGTTGTCGTTCCTGCTTTTGTTGTTCCGTCAGTTCCCTTGGTTGTACCGCATGCTGTCAGACACATAACTGACATAATAACAAGAATCGCAAATAAATATGGTTTTATCTTCTTCATAATACTTCTCCTTTCATGTTCTATGCTTAGTATGTGTCAAGGAGAAATGAATTATAGTGGAAAATTTTGTAAAATCAGGATTCTATCACATCTTTCATGGTATAAAGTCCCGGTTTTTTCCCTGCTAAAAATTTGGCAGCAGAAACTGCTCCTCTTGCAAAAATAGCTTTAGAATACGCGGTATGCTGGAAGGTAACAACTTCATCTGTTCCGGCAAAAATCACATCGTGTTCTCCTACAATGGTGCCGCCGCGAACAGCAGAAATTCCAATTTCTTTTTTATCCCTTGCTTTTCTTACCTGGCTTCTGTCATAAACATAATGGAATTCCTGATCCATCGCCTCATTAATGGAATCTGCAAGGGCAAGTGCTGTTCCACTGGGGGCATCCAGTTTCTTGTTGTGATGTTTTTCTAAAATTTCAATATCAAAACCAGCGCCGGCAAGAACAAGCGCAGCATCCTTTATAAGCTTCATTAACAGATTAACGCCCAGGGACATATTGGCAGACCGAAGCACCGCTACCTGTCTGGATGCCTCTTCAACCAGCTTTACCTGATCCTCAGTAAGTCCCGTTGTGCATAAAACTACCGGAATCTGCTTTTCAATACTGTAGTGAAGGAGAC
>SVDT01000127.1 GCA_015057775.1 Paenibacillaceae bacterium
GCCAGGGAAACAAAGGTAACGTTCTGAACTACCTGGTCCTTGCCGTATTTCTCCACTACATAGTCAATGACTTCCTGCCTGCGTTCAAAGCAGAAATCCACGTCAATATCGGGCATGGAGACTCGTTCCGGATTTAAGAAACGCTCAAAAAGAAGGTTGTACCGAATGGGATCTATGTCCGTGATCCCGAGACAGTAGGAGACGATACTTCCTGCAGCAGATCCTCTTCCCGGACCAACCATGATATTCTGGGATCTGGCATAATGAATGAAATCCCATACAATCAGGAAGTAGTCCACATATCCCATGGTATGAATCACATCCAGCTCATATGTGAGGCGATCCTTTAAAGTCCCGTCATCATCGGGATAGTGGCGTAAAAAGCCCTCGGTACAAAGTTTATTTAAATAAGTCCAGGAGTCATAGCCTTCCGGTACATCGTACTTTGGCAGCTTGGTAACTCCGAACTCAATCTCAATATTACACCGCTGTGCAATCTTATGGGTGTTCTCCACCGCCTGGGTTGCATAAGAGAAAAGCTTCTTCATCTCTTCTTCGGATTTGCAGTAATACTGGCCGCCCTCGTAGCGCATCCGGTTTTCGTCTGTCACCTTCTTACCGGTCTGAATGCACAGCAGGATATCGTGGGGTGTTGCATCCTCAGCATAGGTATAATGAATATCATTGGTAGCCACCAACTCAATTCCGGTCTCCGCGCTCATCCGCACCAGTTCATGATTCACAGTCTTCTGCATGGGAATGCCATGATCCTGAAGCTCAAGGAAGAAATTGCCTTCTCCGAAGATCTCCTGATAATGAAGAGCCGCTTCCTTTCCCTTTTCATACTGGCCTCTGCCAATATAGCGCTGCACCTCACCTGCCAGGCAGGCACTGAGAGCGATTACACCCTCATGATATTCTTTTAATATCTCGTAATCCACTCTTGGTTTATAATAAAATCCATCTACAAATCCTTTGGAAACAATCTTCATTAAATTCTGATAGCCCTGATTGTTCTCAGCCAGAAGTACCAGATGGTAGTACCGGTCTTCCCCGCCTGCAAGCTCTCTGTCAAATCTGGAACCGGATGTCACGTACACCTCACAGCCGATTATTGGCTTGATGCCGGCTTCCCTGGCAGCTCTGTAAAAATCAATCACGCCATACATGACGCCATGGTCTGTGATTGCCATACTGTCCATTCCCAGTTCTTTCGCTCTGGCAGTCAGTTCCTTAATTTTGCAGGACCCATCAAGCAGGCTGTATTCTGTATGGACATGCAAATGTGTAAATGCCATCTGTCGTTTCTCCTTCTATCCTCATTTCTTCTATTATAACATAAAAAGACAGCCCCTGAAAATAATTTGCTTTAAAATAAAAGGAATGAAAATGATACATGGTATCTTTAAAACTCCTTCTGACAGCAGTGGAAGGACGGGGCATAGATTACTCTTCTTCCTCCCTCTACCTCACTTCTCCGATTTTGTGACCTTCTCTATCCCAATTTGAGGCATTTCAGCGGCCGGTTCTTTGTTTATGACCCGCCGTTTCTTCACTTGCGGGGCAAGGGTAAAATCTTATTCCTAAAAATTCCCTATTCCTTCTATTTTATGATTCCTTCTATTCCATTTGAGGCATAGCAACAGATAGGTCTCAGCCTATGCCTCTAAATAAGAATACTCAAAACCAAAGCAGCCAAACCCTGTCTCGCTTAAACATAGCAGAAATCTTCTATTTGTGCGCAAAAGCCTCAGCAGCTAAAAAGGGAGATATATAAGAGGCGGAGCTTCCATTGTCAGGCAATGGCAGTCTCCGCCTCAAAAACACGTTATATTCCAGTTATTATTCCTGATTGCTTAAGTATTTCTCGATCTCACTGACCGCATGCTCTTCATCAGTTCCATCTGCTGTAATTGTAATCTGCTCTCCTGCAGCAAGGCCGAGAGTCATCATACCCATAATACTTTTGGCATTCACTCTTTTTGATTCGATTTCAACATAAATGTTGCTTTCATACTGGCTGGCAACCTGAACCAGCATAGCGACTGGTCTCGCCTCCAAACCTGATGCAAGTTCCACGGTGACTGTTTTTCTTACCATAATTATCCTCCTCATTCCTCTGAACGGGTCTGTTCCGTTCCGCTGCCCACGCCTGTCCCGCGCAGCCGCCCTGCCAAATCACAAAGCTTTCTAAGTCGGTGGTTCACTCCTGATTTACCAACAGGAGGGTCCAGAGCTTCTCCAAGCTCTTTTAATGTTGCGTCCGGCCTCTCCAGTCTCTCTCTGGCAATCTCCATTAAATTGTCAGGAAGATTATCAAGTCCGATTGTATCTCTGATATATTCTATATCTTCTATCTGCTTTACCGCAGCTGATACCGTTTTATTAATATTTGCAGTCTCACAGTTGACCTGTCTGTTCACGCTGTTGCGCATATCCTTTAAGATCCTGATGTTCTCAAGCTCCATTAAAGCAACCGGGGCCTCCATGACATTTAAAATATCAACAATCTGGCTTCCCTCTTTGATATAGACAACAAAATAACGCTTTCTCTTAACTATCTTTGCATCAAGTTCAAACGTTGCAATAATCGATTTCAACTGCTCTGCTTTTTCTTCTGTGGCACATACGATTTCATAATGGTAGAACTTCTCCGGATCACTTAAGGATCCTGACGAGAGAAATGCACCCCGTATAAATGCTCTCCTGCAGCATGACTGCTGGATCACCACGTTCTTTACTACACTAAGATTCTCTCCTACTTCTCCGTTCTCGTCAAGGAGTTTGGTTGCATGAAGTACCCGAATGGCATCTTCATGTTCTCTTATCGTTACCGTATAGGTACGGTTTTTATTCAAGTAGGCATTTCTTCTAATAGAGACATCAGTACTTATATTAAATGTTTTTTTCAATAATGTAAAGTACTTTCTTGCAACTGCTACATTTTCTGTATGGATTTTAATCGTATAGCGGTCATCTTCCGATATGATTATCTTGCCGCAAAGGCTGATGATCGCAGCCATTTCTGCGATCTGACAGTGTCTTGCCGGGCTGATCTGCCTGGAAAGCTCTTCTTTTAATTTGGAAGAAAATGACATATCTAGACCACCCTTTTTCCTGTATTATCCTTCTCTATATCCCGGTGCTCGATCTTAATTCCGAACTCAGCCCTGGACTTAAACTTTTCGTAAACCGCCTTGGCAACGGTTACGGAACGGTGCTTACCGCCGGTACAGCCAATGGCTATTACCAGCTGATTCTTTCCTTCCAGAACATAGTTTGGAAGCAGAAACTCCAGCATATCATAAAGCTTGTTCAAAAACAGATCAGCGGTTCCATGTTGCATCACATAGTCCCGCACTTCTTTTTCTTCCCCTGTCCTGTTTCGCAGTTCTTCCACATAATAGGGATTGGGCAGAAACCTTACATCAAATACCAGATCTGCATCCGATGGAATTCCATATTTAAATCCAAAGGAGAGGATGGTAATGTATAAATTCCGGTAAGATTCATGTTTCATGAAAATCTTTTCCAGTTCCTGCCTCAGCTCTTTAGTGAGAAGCTTGCTGGTATCGATGATATAATCAGCCTCTTCCTTTAGAAAAGCAAGCTTCCCACGCTCTTTTTCAATTCCGCTGTCGATTCTGCCGCCTGCTGCCAGTGGGTGGGCTCTTCTGGTTTCTTTATACCGTTTAATCAGTATTTCATCTCCGGCATCCAGGAAAAGAATCTCAAAAGGAACCCGGTTTCTGGACCATTCATCAAAGATCCTGTTTAAAACCGATAAATCCTCCCCGCTTCTGATATCAATACCCAAAGCAGCGTTCTGGATTCCTTCCGGATTTTTAGAGGTCAGCTCCGCAAACGTCTCAATCAAGGGGATAGGTAGATTATCCACACAGTAGAATCCCATATCCTCCAGCATCTTGAGCGCCTGTGTCTTCCCTGCGCCTGACATGCCTGTCACAATTACAAGCCTCACTGTATACTCCTTTGCACCGTTAAAACTTTCCCAGTGTCTTTACTTCCATCTCAAGCATTACTCCGGTTTTTTCGTATACCCTGTTCTTTATCTCTTCACATAAGGCTATGATGTCTGCCGCAGTTGCCTGATTCTTATTAATCACGAATCCGCAGTGTTTTTCTGAAACCTGGGCGCCTCCTACGGAAAATCCCCGAAGTCCTGCGTCTTCGATCAGCTTCCCGGCAAAATGTCCTTCCGGGCGTTTAAAGGTACTTCCCGCACTTGGAAATTCCAAGGGCTGTTTTTCTTTTCTTCTGCGTGCCAGCTCATCCATTCGTTCTTTGATCGAAACAGGATCGCCTTCTTTTAAGCGAATGTTTGCTTCCACCACCACATACTGCTTTGGTATAATGCAGCTGGTCCGGTATCCCAGAGAAAGCTCGCTGGCGGGAATCTCTATAATATCGCCATCCCCTGTTACTACTTTTACACTGCGAAGCACCTCTTTCATTTCCGAACCATATGCACCGGCATTCATGACTACAGCTCCCCCCAGTGTTCCCGGTATTCCGGCAGCAAACTCAAAGCCTGTCAGTGATGCCTTATATGCCTCTTGTGCAATTCTCGCCAGAGAAAGTCCTGCTCCGGCTTTTATCATCCCCGTCTCCTGATTCACATGACAGCCGTTAAAACTGTCCATAGAGATAACCACCCCGTCAAAACCCTGATCCCCCACCAGAAGATTACTTCCATTACCTAAAATGAAGTATGTTTCATTCTCCTGCTTACAAGTCTTAATGACTGCAGCAAGTTCCTTTTCATCTCCAGGAGTTACAAAGCAGGTTGCCGGTCCCCCAACCCGGAAGGATGTATGTCTTTTCATCTCTTCCCCTGCTTTTATATGGTCTTTATCGGCTGCACCAAGAAGTTTTTCATAAATTCCAGTCATCAGACACCTCAATCATCCTGTTTTCTTGATAAGTTTGCCTGGACGCGGTTGTATAATTCCTGTGCCGCGTTGTACCCCATCTTCTTCTGTCTGTAATTGACGGCAGCTGATTCAACGATAATGGCCAGATTACGGCCCGGACGAACGGGAATGGAATGGCATACTACCTGATTGCCTAAGAACTCCGTGTAATTGTCCTCGATCCCCAGTCTGTCGTACTCTTTATCCTTATCCCAGTCTTCCAGCTTAATTACCATATCAATGGCCTGTGTATCCTTTACACTCTCTACACCGAACAATGTCTTCACATCGATAATTCCGATTCCTCGTAATTCGATAAAATGTCTTGTGATCTCCGGCGCGCTTCCGATTAAGGTATCATCACTCACCTTGCGGATCTCAACCACATCATCGGTTACAAGACGGTGGCCTCTCTTAATCAGTTCCAGAGCTGCCTCGCTTTTACCGATGCCGCTCTCTCCCATAATCAGCACACCCTCACCAAATACGTCAACTAAAACGCCGTGAATGCTGATACATGGCGCCAGCTTTACCTTCAGCCAGCGGATTACCTCTGCCATTAAATCAGACGTGGTTTTATCTGAAACCAGGCAGGGGATTCCGTAATGATTGCAAAGTGCCAGCATATCCTCATCGGGATTCTGGCTGCGGCTGTATACCAGACATGGAATCTGATAGGAAAGCAGCTTATCGTACATCTCCATCTTTCTTTCATGATTCATCTGGTTTATATATTCCTGCTCTACGTATCCGATAATCTGAACCCGTTCATTGTCAAAGTGATCAAAAAAACCGGTCAGCTGAAGAGCCGGACGGTTTACATCCGGATGGCTGAGCACAATTTTCTCCGCATCGATCTCCGGCGTCATATTCCGGAGATTCATTTTTTCAATCAGATCTGTGATTGCTACTCCATGCATGGTGAAATGCTCCTTTTCATCTGTTTTTTTCATACTAACACAGATTTCGTGTTTTGAAAAGCAGTGGGTACTAATTATGAAAGAATTCATACACGCTTTTAGCTGAACGGGAATTCATGCCTTCCGTGGCTTCCAGCTCTTCCAGTGTGGCTTCTTTCACGGCTTCCAGCCCCTTAAACCGGCGCATCAAAGCCTTTCTCCGCCCCGGGCCGATATTAGGAATATCATCAAGAATTGATTTTACCTGCCCTTTGCTTCTTAAACTTCTGTGATACTCAATGGCAAACCGGTGGGCTTCATCCTGAATTCTTGTGATCAGTTTAAACCCTTCCGAATGCCGGTCAATGGGAATTTCCACATTGTTATAGTACAGTCCCCTGGTCCGGTGATTGTCATCTTTTACCATTCCGCATACAGGAATGGCAAGCCCCAGCTGCTCTATGACTTCCAGAGCGATGTTCACCTGGCCTTTTCCTCCATCCATCATGATTAAATCAGGGAAACGGGTAAAGCTTCCAAGTTCTTCCTCCACGCCCTTCTCCCTTAAGCTTTCCGCTTCCTGTAACCCATGGGAAAATCTTCTGGTCAGAACCTCATTCATGGAAGCATAGTCATTGGCTCCCTTTACCCATTTTATCTTGAATTTCCTGTAATCATTCCGCTTGGGTCTGCCGTTTTCGTAAACGATCATGGACCCTACCGACTCAAAACCGCTTATATTGGAAATATCAAATGCCTCAATCCGTTTTACACCAGTAAGACCCAGCAGGCTTCCTACCTCATTCATGGCACCGACGGTACGAAGCTCCTCCCGCTTGATCTTTTCTTTATCCTGGGAGAGCACCAGAGCCGCATTTCTCTCCGCCAGCTCCACAAGACGTTCCTTCTGCCCCTTTTTCGGTATAATGAGTTTTACTTTCTGTCCCCGTTTGGCAGACAGCCACTCTCCAATTACCTCTTCTTCCTCAAGCTGGGTCTGAACCCATATCTCTCTTGGAATAAAGGGAGTTCCGGAATAGAACTGTTTTACAAAGCTGGTTAAAATCTGGCCGTTGTCTTCTGCAGTCGCCACATTCACATGGAAATGCTCTCTTCCGATCAGCTTTCCCTCACGCACAAAAAAGACCTGGACCACGGCATCTTTTTCATCTTTTGCCATGGCGATAATATCCCGGTCTTCCATACCGCTGTCTGTGATCTTCTGTTTTTGGGCAATCTGTTTTACACTGGTTAATAAATCTCTGTATTCAATGGCTTTTTCAAAATCCATCTCATCGGATGCAGCCTGCATCTTTTCTTCCAGCATGGCAATGACAGGCGCGTATTTGCCCCCAAGAAAATCAAGAACTAAACCGATGGATTTCCCATAGTCTTCCTGGCTGATATATCCCTGGCAGGGCGCCTGACACTGTTTGATATGATAGTTTAAGCAGGGTCTTTCTTTCCCGATATCTCTGGGCAGATTCCGGTTGCAGGTCCTGATCTGATACAGCTTGTGAATCAGTTCAATGGTATCCTTTACCGCTCCTGCACTGGTATAGGGACCAAAATATCTGCTTTTATCCTTTTTCATATCTCTGGAAAACAGGACTCTTGGAAATTCCTCGTACATGGTAACCTTAATGTAAGGATAAGTTTTATCATCCTTTAACATGGTGTTATAACGGGGGCGGTGCTCCTTGATTAAATTACATTCCAATACAAGTGCTTCCAGTTCCGAGTCTGTTATAATGTATTCAAAACGGGCGATTCTCGATACCATCTGTTCGATCTTTGCCGTTTTATTTCTGCTGCTTTGAAAATACTGCCTGACCCTGTTTTTTAAGCTGATGGCTTTTCCAACATAGATAATTTCGTCCCGCCTGTCGTGCATGATATACACACCAGGCTGGGACGGCAGTTTTTTTAATTCTTCTTCTATATTAAATTCGATGTGGTCCACCTGGTACGAATCACCTCAATCTTGTTCCGTCGTATTTGATCTGCAGTTCCAGATAACGCTCTACTGCGTAGTATTTTTCTTCCGGCTCCGAATCCACTCTTCCAATCTCCATGATTTCACAGATTGCAAGGAGTTCTTCCGCCGTAAATTTGTCTTTATAGGTTCTTAAGACCTCCAGCTTCTCATGATACGTCTCTGCGTCAAGAAATGCAAGCAGATTTTTATTGGGACCGTGGTGTTCTTCTTTCTTTCCTTCTTCTTTTTGTTCCGCCTCCGGCTGGTCCTTAGAATCGGAATCCTTTAAATCCACCCGCTCAAACCGGTACTTTTGAAGAACATCCGGATATTTTTCATGATCCACCTCGCTGATAAACATGGAGAGAGGACGTACATAAACATCAAAGGTTCCGTACAGAGCCTGATAAACTACCATCTTTTCTCTGGTCTCGGAATGAATCGCAACTGCTACAACCTGATACATCTTATCCTTAAAATGTCTGTAAAATTCTCCTGGTCTTGGTGTTCTCTCCATGGCTTTCCTCACTTTTCATTTCTTAAACCGCCTGTGGTCACGATCACAACAGGTGGCTTATTCCTTTTTTCTTTTTTTTCTGAAGCTTCCCCGGACTCCAGCTGCCGCCTGGTTGTCTCTTCTTCCACTGCACCTTCCAGACTCTTCTCCGCCTCACTCTGTACTTTGACTGGAGCCTGTGTGGTTTTAGCCGCAGCAGCTTTTGATTCTTCCTCTTTTGTGGCTCTTTGCTGTGCAATCCTGGCAGCTTCCTTTTTTGCCTCTTCCTCAGATAACAGCGCATCCCAGGTATAACGGTTAGAGGCACTCCAAAGAATCCATTCATCGTAGCCCGCATCGTAAACCGCCTGGATCTGTTCTCTGACTTCTTTCTTTCCATATGAAATATGGTGATCCAGATAAGAAGCGGTAAAGTCCTGAAGCCAGGGACGTACTACCGCCTGGTTACCTGCCACTCCACGGGTCTTTTCCAAATCTGATTTAGAAAGCTTTAAGGCTGCACGAATGGTCTTGTAAGGTTCTGTATCCGGATGATCGATTCCGAAATTACCGTCGCCGTAGTGGGACGGATAGATCATCGGGCAGATATAGTCCAGATGGTTTGCCATATCACTGTAAACCTGTCCCACTGC
This sequence comes from Paenibacillaceae bacterium, assembly GCA_015057775.1. GTDB lineage: Bacteria > Bacillota > Clostridia > Lachnospirales > Lachnospiraceae > Lacrimispora. The sequence continues at coordinate 8,961 of SVDT01000127.1, forward strand.
CTGGGCATCCACATTGCTGCCGATTATGGTTCCGAACACATCGGCTGAAACCGTGATATTCCTGGCAGAGAGTTTCCCATAGGCGTACTGAATGAATTCTGTTATTATATCGGTTTTCGAACGTCCTTGGGTCTCATCCTCATCAAAAACCACCTGCTTCATGGAGCTGTCCGTAGCAAACCGGATGTAGTCAAACTGGACTTCGTCAAAGCCTGCTCTGGAAGCGGCTTCTCCCACTTCCACAAGATAATCCCAGACTTCCGTGCGGTATGGATTCACCCACGCAAGTCCCTTATTATCCCTGTGCAGACTTCCATCCTTGTTTTTTAAGCTCCATTCCGGTTTCTGCTCCGCCAGATAGGGATCACGAAATGCGACCACCCTTGCAATGGTATAGATGTCTTTTGCTTTTAACTGTGCCATCATGGCAGGCATATCCTGAATATACTTTTTCTCCGCTCCGATTTCCTTCACTGTGGGAGCACCGTCCATTGCAAACGTAATTCTGCCGTCATCATTCTTAACATCGATTACCACTGCATTGATTTCTGTACCCTCAATCTTGTCAAGAATAGCCTGAAAGCCCTCAGATCCGGCCATATATCCAGAGATATAGATTCCCTTTACCTTCACTGGGGTTTTCTTCGGAAGCGCTGACACAGGAAGAGTCTCCTCCTGCTTGTCCGACTCACTGCTCTCACTGGAATCGTCAGTTGCCTCGTCACTGGAAGGACTGTTCTTCTCAGTCTCAGGGATACCTTTATATCTGCTGCATCCGGACGCTACTAATGAGCATACAATTACTGCTAAAAGCCATCGTTTCATCATTTCACTTTCACTTTCTTTATGGTCTTCAGTGTTTTATTGTAATAATTATTTAACATTTTACCACATTTTGTAAAATTTTCCAAATAAAAATTAATATTTCGGATACAGCCTTTGCTTCATAATTTAAAAACCAGTGATTTCATAAACCGGATACTCCCGGTCAAAATGATATCCAAGTTTTTGGGAAAGTGCCACAGAACCAAGGTTTTGGGCATCCCAGCTTGGATAAAGTCCTCTTTTTAAGCATTCCAGGATCAGCTTTGCTCCGCAGGCCAATGCCAGCCCCTGGCGCCTGCAATCTTTTCTGGTATCAATCTCAATTTCAATACCGCCCTGGTAAACCGTGTAGGAGGAAGCACCGGAAACCACCTGATCTACCAAAAGAGCTGCCACTCCGATTCCCCTTTTTTTATAATCTTCATAGTCTGCGAACTGGGAGCACAGATCTTTGGACCAGTTGTGCTCCATTACCTGACCATAAATCTCTTCATCTATCAGGCGAAGGGTAAAGCGGGGTGAAAGACTTTCCACAGCTCTTGTTAATACCTCTTTATCAAAAACATCCGGTTCTTTCCTGATTGCATAACGGATCCGTCTTGTGGCAGATGATTTCCATACTGTCTCGATGGCTTGGGACCATGCCTCATCTTTGGGAACCATAATGATAAAATCAGAATTCCTTCCTGATGGTTTATTTCTAATTAATTCTTCGTCTGGCTTCCCGGAAAAAAAGCAGAAATCCCCAATTACAAGCTGGGCTGACTGGGGGGCTTTCTCCTGGTCAGCAAAGGCCCTGCCCATTACATTTTGCAGGCAGGACCAGATCAGTGTTTCCTCCCAACCGGTAAACAGAGGTTCCAGAATGGATTTGTCCTCAATTTCTATCACTCCCATAGTTTCTCCTCATCTTATGAATGCTGTCTGCAGACACACCCCAGTTCGTGGTCGTTGACCACCCCTACTGCCTGCAGATAGGAATAAATGGTTACAGATCCCACAAAAGACATTCCTCTTTTTTTCAGATCTTTGGATATCTGATCCGACAGGTCTGTTTTTACCTGGAAATTATCATCCTGATTTACAATGATCGTTCCGCCTGTAAATCCCCACAGATAGTTTGAAAAGGAACCGAATTCCTTTTGTATCTCCATGAATATGCGGGTGTTTTTCACTGCCGCCTCAACTTTTTTTCTGTTTCTGATAATTCCGGGGTTGTTCATAAGCTCATTTAGCTTTTCTTCCTTATATGCCACAACCTTCTCCGGATCAAATCCGTCAAATGCTTCCCGAAACGCTTCCCGCTTATTTAACACGGTAATCCAGGAAAGCCCTGCCTGAAAGGTCTCTAACAGAAACATCTCATATAATTTTTCATCGTCATAAACAGGGACTCCCCACTCCTCATCATGATATTTTACGTAAATGGGCAGTGATTCATTTACCCAAAAGCAGCGTTTTTTATCCATTATCTGGCAAGCACCTCCGGTCCATCTTCTGTAATTAATACGGTATATTCCCATTGGGCAGACAGGCTTCCATCCTTTGTGTAAATGGTCCAGCCATCGTTATCATCCTGAACTACATCAGGCTTTCCTGCATTGACCATAGGCTCAATGGTAAAAATCATTCCAGGTACTAAAAGCATATCCGTTCCCCTGGTTCCGATATGGCTGACCCATGGTTCTTCATGAAATTCCAGACCAACTCCATGTCCGCCGATTTCTCTTACTACGGTAAACCCATTGGCATAAATGTATTCTGAGATTACGGCTCCGATATCCCCTAAATGTCCCCAGGCTCTGGCTTCCTTTAATGCAAGATCCACACTTTCCTTTGTTACACGGACCAGCTTTTCGGCTTCCGCAGACACCGTTCCCATGCAGTACATTCTGGAAGCATCTGCGTAATAGCCATCCACAATGGTGGTCACATCCACGTTAATGATGTCACCTTCTTTTAAAATTCTTTTTGGATCAGGAATTCCATGGCAGACTACTTCGTTGATTGAGGTGCAGACACTTTTAGGATATCCTTCAAAATTAAGGGGTGCCGGGATTCCACCCAGACGGAGGGTGGTTTCGTGAACCAG